>JBDTAA010000115.1:0-4801 GCA_039924805.1 Cryobacterium sp. | reverse complement strand
CCTGCTCGGGCGTGAGCAGGAATCGCTTGAGCGGAGTCTTGTAGACGAGCCGCATGATGCTCGTCGATGACGTGGCAAAGCCCGTCGCGACAACCCCAGGGTGGAAGGCGGCCGTCGAGATTCCCGCGTCGTGGTAGCGGCGGTGCAGTTCCGTCGTGAACAGGATGTTCGCGAGTTTGGCGTCGCCGTAGGCCTTGTTGGCCGAGTACTTCTCTTCGGCGTTGAGGTCGTCGAGGTCGATCTTGCCGAAGACGCTGTTGGCGGCGCTGGATGTTTGGATCACGCTGGCCCGGCTCGCCACGAGCCGGTCCATCAGCAGCGTCGTGAGCAGGAACGGGGCGAGGTGGTTCACCTGGAACGTCTTTTCGTGCCCGTCAACGGTGCTCTCGCGCGCCCCCATGATCCCGCCGGCGTTATTCGCCAGCACGTCGATGCGCGGGTACCGCTCCAGCAGCTCGGCGGCCAGGGTGCGCACCTGGGCCAGATCGGCGAAGTCGGCGACGAAGAAGTCTGCGCCCAGCTCCGCGGCGACGGCGGCCGTTTTCGCCGACGAACGGCCAACGATGACAACACGGTCACCGTTCAGGCCCAGCGCCCGCGCAGCGGCGGCCCCGATTCCGTCGCTGGCACCCGTGATGATGATCGTTCGTGCGGTCATTGTGTCCCTTGGTTGATTAGTTGACATATCCGCCCAGACGCAGGCCGGCTTCGATCTCGAAGCGGTTCCGCAGCGGGTTGCGCCCGGCCACCAAATAGAGCAGCGGGAAGAGCATGCCGTAACGCTGCCACTGGCGCTTGTGCACTGCCTCGTGCTCCAGGATGTCGGGCGTCACGTTCTGTTTGGTGAGGTAGCAGCCGCCCACGCAGGATCCGCCACGGCCGAAGCTCCAGGCCGGCATGCCCCTGAAGACGATCAGGCCACCCTCGCGGCGCACCCGGCCGGTGCTCCAGATCGACCCCCAGACCATACCGACCGCCGTGGCGTAGAGGTAACCGGCGCGGCTGAGGGCGGAGTCGAAGAGAATGCGGCGCATCCCCCTAGCGTAGGACGTCTAGCGGTCCACATCCCCCGGCCGGCCGTACGCCTCCAGCAGGCGCAGCCACACCTCGCTCAGAGTCGGGAAGCTCGGCACAGCGTGCCACAACCTGCCGATCGGCACCTCCCCGACGACGGCGATCGTCGCCGAGTGCAGCAGCTCGCCGACATCCTGCCCGACGAACGTGACGCCCAGGAACACTTCGCGGTCGAGGTCGACGATCGCCCTGACCCGCCCGGAGTAACCGTCGGCAAGCACCGTGGCCCCGCCGAGCCAGCTCAGGTCGTAGTCGAGCACGCGGATGCGGTAGCCGGCCTTCTCGGCGGCGGCCTGGGTGAGCCCGACGGATGCCACCTCCGGGTCGCTGAACGTGACCTGCGGGACCGCCGCGTGGTCGGCCGTCGCTACGTGGGCACCCCAGGGTGCGTCGTCGACGGGCGTGCCGGCGGCTCGCGCGGCGATGACGTCACCGGCCGCGCGCGCCTGGTACTTGCCCTGGTGCGTGAGCAGCGCGCGATGGTTGACGTCACCGGTGGCGTACAGCCACTCGCCGGCCAGCGCGGGGGAGTCGCCCCGCACGAGCATCGTGTCATCGACCGAGAGCCAGTCGCCGGGCGTCAGGCCGACGGAGTCCAGTCCGACATCGTGGGTGCGGGCCACGCGCCCGGTGGCCACGAGTAGCTCGCTCGCGGTGAGGGTGCGGCCGTCGTCCAGCGTCAGCTCGACCTCACCGGAGGCGGTGCGGTCCACCCGCGTTGCGCTCGCTCCGACGATCACGGTCACCCCGTCGGAACGGAGGGCGTCGGTGACCATCTCGCCGGCGAAGGGCTCCTGGGTGCGCAGCAGAGGTCCGCGCGAGACGATCGTCACGGTCGTGCCGAGCGCCGCGTACGCAGTCGCCATCTCAACGCCGACGACGCCGCCGCCGAGAATGGCCAGGCTCGCCGGGACACTCTCGGCCGAGGTTGATTCGCGGCTGGTCCAGGGGCGAGCATCGACCAGGCCTGGGATATCGGGGAGCAGCGCGGCCGAACCCGTGCCCACGACCACGGCGTGCCGCGCGGTGAGGACCCTCGTCGTTCCGTCGGCGGCGGTGACGGTGACCTCCCGCACCCCCGACAGCCGGCCGTGCCCGCGGATGAGCTCGATGCCGGCGCTCTCCAGCCACTTCACCTGGGAGTCGTCCGACCAGTCGTGCACGATCGTGTTCCGTCGACGCAGCGTCGCGGCCGTGTCCAGGGTGCCCGTCACCGCCTCTGCGGCCCCGCCGACCCGGCGGGCCGCGCTCAGTGCGGTGCCGCTGCGGATGAGCGCCTTGGAGGGCATGCACGCCCAGTACGAGCATTCGCCGCCGACGAGTTCGCTTTCCACGATCACGGTACTCAGGCCCGATTGGGCGGCCCGGTCGGCGACGTTTTCGGCGCTCGACCCGCCGCCGATCAGGATCAGGTCGAAATCTTCTTCCGTCATGGTGTCTCCGTGTTCGTCAAATCAGTCAGTCCTGGGGGTCAGCGTCTGGTGGTCAGCGCCCCACGAATTTCGCGGGTTCGCGGCTGAGGAACGCCGCCATCCCGATCCGGGCGTCGGTGGTCGCGGCCAGCCCCGCCAGGGCCGGCTGCAGCCCGGCCTCGGCCGCGGCATCCCCGTCCCGCGCCGCGGTGCGGGCATTGGCGAGGGTGGCCTGCACGGCGAGCGGTGCCTGGGCGGCGATCCGCTCGGCCAGTTCGAGGGCGCGGTCGAATTGCGTGCCGTCGGGCACGACCTCCTGCACGATGCCGATCCGGTGGGCCTCGGCCGCGTCGAACATGTCGCCGGTGAGGATCCAACGCATCGCGTTGCCCCAGCCGGCCGCCCGCGGGAAACGGATCGTCGCGCCGCCGAAGGGCAGGATGCCCCTGGCAACCTCGATCTGGCCGAACCTGGTCGATTCGGCGGCCACCGTGATGTCGCTGGCCAGCATGAGTTCGATGCCCAGGGTAAGGCAGGTCCCCTGCACGGCCATCACCACCGGTTTGGACAGCGAAGTCCCGTCCACCTGCCACGGGTTGATGCCACCCTCCGGCACGATGTCGATCCCTTTCGGGCCCAGTCGCGGCCCGACGTCGGCGAGGTCGAGTCCGGCGGTGAAGTGGTCGCCGACCGCGTGCACGAGGCCGACCCGCAACTCAGGGTCACGGTCGAGCTCCCCGTACGCGAGGGCGAGCTGATGCAGCAGGGCGAGGTCGGCCGCGTTGCGCTTCTCCGGCCGGTTGAATCCGATCAGCAGCACGTGCCCGCGCCGCTCGGTGATGATCCTCGGTTGCTCAGTTGCGTGTTGGTCGCTCACGGATGCCTCCTGTGTTCCCGGGCGCCGGCGCACCGGTCCCATGCTATTGCTCGGGCCTGCTCAGCGGGTGAGCGCCCCGATGATGCGCAGGATGCTCGGCAGGTCGTCGTTCGCGGCCGCCGGTGAGGCGGGGGCGAAGCCCGCAAGGGTCGCGCCGGCGAGGCCGAAGTTTGCCCGAAGCGCCGTGATCAGCGCGGTCAGCGACTCCACGGCCAGCCCGAACGGATACATGTCGCCCAGCCCGGTGATCAGCGACGGGTCGAGCACATCCAGGTCGATGTGCACGTAGACCTGGCTGGCGCCCGTGGCCCTGACCGCCTCAAGTAGCAGCTCGCCGTCGCCGAGCTCGTCGACGGCGAGGGTGCGGATGCCGCGGTGCGCGATCACCACCGCCTCGGCGGGGTCGATGTCGCGGCCGCCGGCGATGACGACGCGGTCAAACGGGACCCGGCTGTCCCCGGCCAGGGTGAGCCCGTCGACCCCCTCGCCGCCGATCGAGCGCACGACCATGCCGTTGAAGGCGCCGGAGGGAGACGACTCCGCCGTGTGCAGGGCCGTGTGCGCGTCGAACCAGACCAGGGCCACGCCATCCGGGTGTTTCCGGGCCGCGTGCCCGACGGCGGCCAGGGACACCCCATTGTCGCCGCCGATCGTGAGCGCCCAATCGGGGGCCGAGCGCAACGCGAGTTCCATCCGCTCACGCACGACCAGGAGCGTCGAGAAGCGGTGGATGCCGGTGTCCTGCGCATCGCCGGCCTCGATCGGCACGTCGACCACCCGCGTCGCGGACTGCGGCAGGTCTCCTCGAATCGCCTCCGCCCCGTCGGCCAGGCGCATCGCGCGGGATGAGAGCGAACCCTGCCACTGCGGCACAACAACGAAGGTGGGAGACATCCCCTCAGTATGCCCCGCGCTTATGCCCCGCGCGCTACATGTCGCGGTAGCGCGTCGCGGTGCTCACGGCCTCGCGCAGTTCGAACTCGTTCATCCGCGGGCCGTAGCCGGGCGTGTCCCGCTGGATGCGCCAGCCCTCCGACAGCGGACCGAGGTCGAGGCTGTCGAAGCCGAACTCGTCCAGGAGCGCGGTGACAACATCCCGGGCGCTGGCGTCGTCTCCGGCCAGGACCAGCGCCCGCCGGTTCTCCGAGCCCGCCGGCTGGCCGTGCGTGGTCAGGTCCGCCGCGTAGATGTGGTTGAAGGCTTTGACGACCAGCGAGTCGGCCAGCCGTGCCTGCAGCAGCTCGGCAGTCGTCGTGCGCTCGTCGTCGAGGTCGGCGATGTTCCCATCGCGCTGCGGGTAGTAATTGTTCGTGTCGATCACGATCTTGCCGGCGAGTTCCTCGACCGGCAGGGTGTCGAGAGCGTGCATCGGGATGGTGACGATGACGAGGTCTCCGGCTGCGGCGGCCTCAACGGGCAACGCGGCCCTGGCGCGCGG
>JBDTAA010000114.1:0-12928 GCA_039924805.1 Cryobacterium sp. | reverse complement strand
GGATAGGTGGTCAGAAGGTGAGATTGGTGACGGATGCCGTGACGTCGGCCAGCACGTCGGGGAGAACCTCGACACCGATGCCCGGGCCCGTCGGCACGCGGAGGTGCCCGTCCTCCAGCACGAACGGGGCCGTCAGGTCCTGCGCGTAGTAGCGGCTGGATGCCGAGGTGTCCCCCGGCAGGACGAAGTTGGGCAGCCCCGCCAGAGCAACGTTAGCCGCCCTGCCGATGCCGGTTTCGAGCATTCCGCCGCACCAGACGGGCACCTCCGCGTGCCGACGGGCCCGGGCATCGGTGTCGAGGTTCTCCCCGACGTGCTGGCCGACGTCACGGCATCCGTCACCAATCTCACCTTCTGACCACCTATCCGCCCCACCCCGCCCCACCCCACAGTTCGGAGAGCACCATGAACAAGATGCACACGACAAAGCAGAGCCTTCCCCGGTGGCAGACAATGGCATCCCTCGGCATCGTGGCAGCACTGGCGCTGTCCGGTTGTTCGGCCGCCGCTGCCCCGGTTTCCGCTCCCGCGGAGAAGCCGGCGACGGCCGCCGACATCGACCCGGCCGCCGCGGCAATGCTCCCGGCGAAGTACAAGGAGGCCGGCATCATCAACGTGGCCTCTGACATCCCGTACCCGCCGATGGAGATGTTCGACAAGGACCAGAACGTCACCGGCTTCGACCACGACCTGGCCCAGGCCCTCGGCGCGAGGCTGGGCGTGAAGATGGAACTGCAGACGCAGTCCTTCGCCGCGGCCATCCCCTCGCTGCAGGCCGGAAAACACGACGTGATCATGTCGGGCATGAACGACACGGCCGAGCGGCAGAAGACGCTCAACTTTGTCGACTACTTCCATGCCGGGTTCTCGATCCTCGTGCAGGCCGGAAACCCCGACAAGATCACCGGGGTCCTCGACCTCTGCGGCAAGAAGGTTGCCGTGCCCAAGGCCACGGTGCAGGCCGACATCCTGCGCAGCTACGACGACGCCTGCATCGCCGCAGGAGACGGAGTCGTGATCGTCTCCGAGCTTCCCGGTGAAACGGACGTGCAGACCGCCGTGCGTTCCGGACGCGCCGTCGCCGAGGTGGTCGACTCCGCCGTCGCCGCCTACACCGCACAGACCGCCGGAGACGGCAAGCTGTTCGACCTCGTGACCGACCCGGAGAACCCGAACGGTTACAGCCCCGTCTACACCGGAATCGGCATCCTGAAGGAGAACGACAAGCTGGCCGAGGCCCTGCACCTTGCCCTCGCCGCCACGATCGCCGACGGCACCTACGCCGAGATCCTGAAGAAGTACGACCTGGTCAGCTTCGGGCTCGACGAAGCCGGCTTCAACCTCGGGTCGTGACCTGATGCCGCCCACATCGGTAACGCCTCCGGGCGCCACGACCAGGCCGCAGACCCGCGCCGAGGAGGCGGACGCCCACGACGTCGTCGCGGTGCCGCTGCGGCACCCGTGGCGCTGGGTGTTCGCCGCCGTGCTCGCCGTCGGATTCGCCGGCATGGCCGCGTCGCTCTGGGCCAACGAGAATGTCAATCACCCGACGATCAGCGAGTTCATCCTGGACCCGCGCATCATCGACGGTGTGGTGCTGACGCTGGTTCTCACCATCGTCTCGATGGTGATCTCCACCGTGCTGGCCGTGCTCCTGGCGGTCATGCGCCTCTCGAACAACCCGGTGATGGGCGCCCTGTCCTGGCTCTACGTCTGGGTCTTCCGCGGCACGCCGCTGCTGATCCAGATCGTGTTCTGGGGTTACCTGGGCCTGCTCTACTCGCAGATT
Organism: Cryobacterium sp.; assembly: GCA_039924805.1. GTDB lineage: Bacteria > Actinomycetota > Actinomycetes > Actinomycetales > Microbacteriaceae > Cryobacterium. Next base: position 11,139 of record JBDTAA010000114.1, on the reverse strand, counting down.
TCGCTGGGGATTCCGTTCACGGACTTCACCGTTTTCTCGATGGACACCAACACGCTGATCCCCGCCTTCGCCGCCGGCCTGCTTGCGCTCACGCTCAACCAGGCCGCCTACTCGGCGGAAATCGTGCGGGCAGGGATGCTCTCGGTCGATGAAGGTCAGCACGAGGCCGCCTATTCGGTGGGGATGAGCCCCACATTCACCCTGTTCAAGGTTGTGCTCCCTCAGGCCATGCGAGTGATCATCCCACCGATGGGTAACGAGACGATCTCGATGCTCAAAAACACGTCGCTGCTGTCGGTGATCGCGGTGCTCGAGGTCTACACGGTGGCCACGCAGATTTCCTCGCAGAACCTGCGTCAGGTGGAGCTGCTCGTGGTGGTGAGCTGCTGGTACCTGTTCCTGACGACGATGCTGTCGATCCCGCAGTACTACCTGGAGCGGCACTTCGGGCGTGGCAACGCGCGCAGCCTTCCGCCCACCCCGCTCGGCCGGGTCTGGTCGGCCGTGCGCGGCGTCAGCGCACCGCACCGCCGACCCGAAGAGCAGAGCCTGAGCGAAAGGACGGATGCCTCGTGACCGATCTGTTGAGCGATCCGAGAGCAGGAACATCCACTCCCGGCGCGGAACCGTTGCTCGTGGCGCGCCGGGTGCGTAAGAGCTTCGGCGGGGTCGAGGTGCTCAAGGGCATTTCGCTCACCGTCGAAGCCGGCGAGGTGATGTGCCTGCTCGGCCCGTCGGGGTCGGGAAAGTCGACGTTCCTGCGCTGTATCAACCACCTGGAACGCATCGACGGCGGTCGGATCTCGGTGGACGGCGATCTGATCGGCTACGCCGAGCGGCGCGGCAAGATCTATGAGATGAATCGCCGAGAGGTGGCCAGGCAGCGGCGGGGAATTGGAATGGTGTTCCAGCGCTTCAACCTGTTCCCTCACATGACCGCGTTGGAGAACGTGACGGCGGCGCCGATCGGTGTGCGCAAGCTGCCCAAGCAGGGCGCCCTGGCACGCGGGCAGGAGCTGCTCGATCGGGTTGGTCTGGCCGACCTGGCCCAGTCGTATCCGGCGCAGCTATCCGGTGGGCAGCAGCAGCGGGTTGCGATCGCGCGGTCCCTCGCCATGGATCCGAAGCTGCTGCTGTTCGACGAGCCGACCAGCGCCCTCGACCCCGAGCTGGTGGGTGACGTTCTCGACGTCATGCGCACGCTCGCGGCCGACGGCATGACCATGATCGTGGTGACCCACGAGGTTGGTTTCGCGCGCGGTGCCGCAGACCAGGTGGTCTTCATGGATGGCGGCGTCGTCGTCGAGTCGGGGCCCCCATCCAGCGTGCTCGACAATCCGCAGAACTCGCGTACGAGGGCCTTCCTCGACAGCGTGATGTAGCTGGTCCCGACATGATGTGCCGGGCCTCCGCCGTCGAGCGGGGCCCGGCACACGTGCGCTCACCGTCGCTCATGAGTGGTGGATGTTGCCGTGACCCCCACGAAACTCCTTGACGTGACGTAGGTCGTCACGCTGACGCTGCTGGTCAGGCGAAATCGTCGGGCGTGCGGGCGGCGCAGTCGAATGCGACGAGAACGACGGCGGCTTCCCGCGGTCGCGTCGGATCGAGGCCTGTGAGGTCCGCGAATCGGCCGAGCCGGTTCAATACCGTGTTTCGGTGGCAGAATAGTGCCGCGGCCGCAGCCGAGACCGAGCCGCAGTTGAAGTAGGCGTGCAGAGTCTCGATCAGCCGCCGGCGCTCCTGCGGCGGGGCATCGCTGAGTCCGTCAAGCACCGAATGCGCGAGTTCCCGCCCGAAATCGCCCAACCGGGACGCCGCAACGTGGCCCCAGACATCCCGGATCGTGACCATGCTCGTGGCCGCGGCGCCGATCGCGGCGGCGGCGTCGCTCGCGATGCGTAGCATCCGCGGCACGCTGGCCAAGTCGCCGGCGACCGGTGCCACGGCACAGGGCAACCCGAGGAGCCAGACGGGCGGCGCCGGCTGCTCTCCCTCTACACACTCAAGAATGAGTACCAGTGCCCCGTCGCGCTCGTGCAGGTACTTCTGGGCGCCAGCCCGCCGCGCCGCGCCTCGAAACTTGTCCTGCTGGTGAGCGGATGCGACCGCGACGAGAAAAGAGCTGAACGGGTCGACGTTGAGCGCGCGTGCGGCCTGAACCAGCACGTTCGGGTCGGCCCCGTCGAGCGCGAGCAACCGGTCGAGCAGGAATGCGCGCTGATGTTCGACCTGGCGGGCCATGCTGGCCAATTCATTGAGGTACCCGGAATGGACACGAATTGTGTGAAATTCCACGGCATCCCAGACCAGAATGGCGTCCTCGGTGAAGGTGGGCAGGGTTCCGACAGGCACCCGCCGCCCCATGGCCATCCACAGGAGCCTGAAGTCCAGTCGCACCGCTAAAAGCAAGGATTCCAGCGGAACGCCTTGTTGCGCCCGGCGGGCGCCGAGTTTCTCGGAGATTCCGACCAGCCGCTCCGGCAGGGGGAGCCCACCGATCAGGCGCAGGACCAGCTCGAGGGAAGCGGCCGCAGTGTCGCGCAGCTCTGCTGCCGGCACCGCGCCGCCGGAGTACCCCTCAATCTTCTGGATCTCCTCCATGAAATCGGAGGTGATCAGGTCGATGTCTGCCAAACAGGCCTGCACGAGGGCCGACACAGCGGGGCTGATGGGTGATCTCGCGGGCAGCGGGAAGATGTCGTTGGGCATTTGCCCATCGTAAGCCGCCAGATGGCTGCATCCCTCCATTGATCAATGCGCGGCTGCGCCCCAGTATGGAAGGACACCTCGGAGCCGACTCTTCACACGGCGCTCATCACCCAACGGCGGGATTTGACCTCTATGCTCGACGTGAAACTCGTCAATGCTCGCATTTTCACCCTCGACGATGCGCGTCCGATCGCCCACAGCCTGGGCATTCTCGGGGGGCGCATCGTCGGTTTGGATGACGACATCGACGCGCTGGCCGCGGGCGCCACGATTGATTGCGGCCAAGCGGTGGTGGTGCCAGGTTTTAGCGATTCGCACAACCACATGGCCTGGTTCGGCCAGACTCTGTCCGAGCTCAACCTCTCGGAGTGCCAGACTCTGGAGCAGCTGTACGCAGCCGTCGCCGACTTCGCCGCTGCCCTCTCCGACGATGACTGGGTCATCGGCTCCGGATACGACGATACGGCCATGAACGGCCACCCGAACCGGCATGAACTCGACCGGGCTGCGGGCGGGCGGCCGGTCTGGCTCAAACATCGCTCCGGGCACATGTGCACAGTCAGTTCCGAGGTGCTCGATCGTGCCGGGCTGCTCGACGGGTCCGCGACGATACCGGCCGACGGAATCGTCGATCTCGACGACGACGGCACGCCCAGCGGTTTGCTGCAAGAACAGGCGCAAACCATGGCTAGCGCGCTCGTGTTGCCGTTCGCGGTTTCCGAGCTGGCCGATGCCATCGGCCGGGCCAGCCGGGTCTACGCCAGCGAGGGGCTCGTGCATGTCACCGAAGCCGGAATTGGGGCGGGGTGGATCGGGCGCAGCCCCGTCGAGCTGGCCGCGTACCGCTCGGCCCGAGAACGCGGCACTCTGAAGACTCGCGTGCAACTGATGGTCGCGCACGACGCGCTGCATCCGTTGTCAGCGCACAGCGACGACCGGATGCCGATCGGCCTCGACCTCGGAATCACCACCGGATTCGGCGACGACTGGATTCGCCTCGGCGCCATGAAGATCTTTGTCGACGGTTCACTAATCGGGCGTACCGCTGCGATGAGCGAGCCGTTCTGCGATCGAGCCCACAACTCCGGCACCCTGCAGATGTCGGTCGAGCAGACCAGCGACGCGATTGTGCAGGCACACACCTCGGGGTGGACAGTCGCGGCACACGCCATAGGCGATCGTGCCGTCGAGGTGGCTCTCAATGCCTTTGAGACAGCGCAAGAGATTCACCCGCGCCCCACGGCTCGGCACCGCATCGAACACGCCGGAATCGTACGCCCCGAACAGGTGGCCCGGTTTCGAGACCTCGGGATCACGCCTGTTCCCCAGGCCCGGTTTCTGCTCGAGGTCGGCGACACAATGGCCGAGGCGGTCGGCCCGGCCCGCGAAGACTGGATCTATCGGCATCGGTCTTTTCTGACGCAGGGCGTCCGCGTGCCGGGCAGCTCCGACCGGCCGGTCGCCAAGGGCGCTCCGCTGCTCGGAATGCAATCCATGGTTCAGCGCGCAAGCGCCGCCGGGCTGACGATCGGCGCCGACGAACGAGTCAGCGCCGAACAGGCGCTTCGGGCCTACACAACGGATGCGGCCTGGGTTGCCGGCGACGAGGCCCATCGCGGAACCCTCACGCCGGGTAAGCTCGCCGACTTCGTTTTGCTGGCCGAGCATCCGGCCGAGGTTGACCCCAACGAGATCGGGCAGATCGCGGTTCTCGCCACGTTTATCGCCGGCGAGTGTGTCCATGGTGAGGATTTCATGGACTCGCTGCGCTGCTGACCCACAAGCCGAACTTCCACGCACCATTTCAGCCATCCAACAGAGCTAGGGGCACCCATGCAAGAATCCAAAGCAACTTCAACACCGGAGGCCGGCGCGCCACCAACGGTGAGCGGCAGAGATGCCGGTCGAATCGCACGGGCGGCCTTCGTCGGCACTGCCTTGGAATGGTACGACTACTTCCTGTTCGGAACGGCCGCGGCCCTCGTCTTCAATCGGCTGTACTTCACGACGCTCGACCCGACTGCGGCCACCCTCGCCGCCTTCGCGACCTTTGGTGTGGGCTTCGCCGCCCGCCCGATTGGCGCCATGCTGTTCGGTTACATCGGAGACCGGGTTGGGCGCCGGCCGGCCTTGCTCATCACAATCGTGATGATCGGCTGCGCTACCGGGCTGATCGGCCTGTTGCCCGATTTCGGCACGATCGGGCTTGCGGCTCCGATCATGCTCGCCGTATTGCGGTTACTGCAGGGTTTGGCTGTCGGCGGCGAGTGGGGCGGTGCGATGACGCTCGCCGTTGAGCACGCGCCGATCGCGAAACGCGGCCGGTTTGCTGCGGTCGTGCAGGTGGGGTCCCCTGTCGGCACGCTCATGTCCTCGGGCGCGTTTGCACTGGTCTTGTTGATGCCCGCAGACTCCTTCGACGCCTGGGGCTGGCGCCTGCCGTTCCTCGCTGCCTTCCCGCTGCTGCTGGTCGCCCTGTACATCCGGCTCCAGGTCGAGGAATCACCGATCTTCAAGGAGCTCGTCCAGCTGGAAGAGCGCGCCAAGATTCCCGCGCTGGACGTGTTCCGGTTGGCCTGGGGTCGTCTGCTTGTGGCCGTTGCCGCCGCCATGCTCGGTGTCGGCGGGTTCTACATTATGACCACCTTCGTCATCAGCTACGGCTCAACGACCCTCGGCCTCGACCGCGGTCTGATGGTCAACGCGACCGTCGTCGCCGCCGTCGTGCAGATCGGCGTGGTCCTACTGGTGGGCCGGATCTCTGAACGATTCGGACCCGGACGGATGACGTTCTGGGGCGGCCTGGCCACCGCGGCGGGAGCGTTCCCGCTGTTCTGGCTGATTGACACGCGCAATCCCGGTGCCATCATCCTGGCCGTTACTCTCGGAATCGCACTGGTATCTATGGCCTATGCCGTCACCGGCGCGCTGCTGACCGAGCTATTCCCGCCCAGGCTCCGCTACAGTGGCGTCGCGCTCGGCTACAACATCGCCGGCGCGCTGAGCGGGTTCCTGCCGCTGATCGCCGTGGCGTTGCTCGGAGCCACGGGAGGGTCGTCTTGGTCGGCATCCGTCTTGCTGATCATCGTCGCCCTGATCACCGCCGCGGGCGGGTTCTTCGGTGAGCGTCTGCGTGTCAAGGACAAGCCCATCGTCCAGTAGCCACGCATCCGATCACGCACTACAGGTACAAGGAGCAACAATATGATCGCCAACCTGACCGCGCCGAACCCCGCCGATTTCGAGGGAGATGATGCTCGCTTTCTCGCAGACTTCGTCACCCTCTGTACTTTTGGGGCGACCGACGGGGGCGGCGTGCATCGATTGGCTGGCGGGGCCGCCGATGGTGAGCAGCGGGCGTGGTTCGCACAGCTGCTGAGGGGGCACGGGTTCACGGTTGAGTATGACCAGATCGGGAATCAGTTCGGGCTGTTCGAACTCGTGCCGGGTGCGCCCTTTATCGTCATCGGTTCGCACCTGGACTCCCAGCCGACCTCAGGACGGTACGACGGGGCGTATGGGGTTCTCGCCGCGGCGCACGCGGCCTTCCTCGTCTCGGCGCGCTACCGGCAGTCAGGGCGTCGCCCGGTGTACAACATCGCGGTGGTGAACTGGTTCAACGAGGAGGGTGCCCGATTCAAGCCGTCGATGATGGGCAGCTCGGTATACACCGGAAAGCTCGCCGTGGAGTCGGCGCTGGCCACGACCGATTCTGGCGGTATCACCGTCGGTGCGGCATTGCAAGGCATCGATTGCCTGGGCGAGGGCACCGGCCCGGTCGCCGCCTATTGCGCGGAGATTCACATCGAGCAGGGTCGCGTTCTAGAGCGCGGCGGCACGACGATCGGGGTGGTGGACTCGAACTGGGCCGCCAACAAATACGAGTTTGTCGTGCACGGCGAACAGGGCCACACCGGGTCGACGATTATCGCCGACCGCCGAGATGCCCTGCTCGGCGCGTCGATGCTGGTCGTGGCCGCGCGTGAGATCGCTGATCAGTTTGCCGGAGTGCTGCACACTTCGGTCGGCCAACTCGATGTCTACCCAAATTCTCCGGTGGTCGTGCCATCTCGGGTCAATCTGCTGCTCGACCTGCGTTCCGCCGATGAGAGCGTGTTGGCCGAAGCCGACCAGATACTGCACGACCGCATCGCCCAGATCGAGGCGCTGGCTCGGGTCACCATTGAGAAGCACACCGGGCATTCCTGGCCGGTGGCTCCGTACCAGCCGGCCGGTGTGGCGTTGGCTGAGGATGTTGCCACGCGTCTGGGGCTCAGCCACGCCCGAGTGCGGACTCTCGCCGGGCACGATTCGACCAATATGAAGGACATCGTGCCGACCGTCATGATATTCGTGCCCTCGGTAGACGGAATTTCCCACAACGAGCACGAGTACACCCATGATGCGGACGTGGTGGCTGGTCTGCACGTCTTGACCGAAGTTCTCGATCGCCTCGTGGTGGGCGCCCTTGACTAGCGACGACGGGTTCGTGGTTCTGGCGAGCGGGGGCCAGGGGCCAAGTCGATTCGGCGCCTTTTTCAGGAGGCTGCCCGGGAGCGAGCCGTACCAGTGTGCCTCGCGGCCGGCCCCGCTTCGTCGACCTCGGCTCTGGCGCCGGATCGAATGATGTCCCGGTCTTTTGCGCACTCTTCTGAGCGATTACTGAAAGTATTTCCGTGAGAAAGTCAGCGTCCCGACCCGGTCTACGTGGCCGAAAACTCCTCGGAACTCTCCCGGAATCACGCGGAACTCGGGCTCGTACCCAAGTGCGCTAGCCTTGAGATGCACCACGTCGCCTCCGTAGCTCAGTGGATAGAGCAGCGGCCTTCTAATCCGCTTGTCGTAGGTTCGATTCCTACCGGGGGCACCAGATTTTTGGACTGCCCCGGCTTCTTACCTGTATCCGATTTGAGATCCGAGGCCAGGCCATGGTGTACCCGCTTCTCACCGAACGCCTGAGCATCGCGCCCCTGGGCGACGCGGATGCCGCGGCATTTGCCCGGTATCGGCAGGATCCCGACGTTGCCCGGTTCCAGTCCTGGTCGACCGACTTCTCGGCGGCGGATGCATCCGGGCTCCTCGCCGGCCAGCCTCCGGGTGCGCTTCCCGCCGCCGGCGGCTGGCTCCAGCTCGCCGTGCGGTCGCGGGACCGCGCGGGCCGGCCGGGCGACGAGCCCGGTGACCGAACAGGCGCGCTGCTGGGCGACGTCGCCGTGCACGCCGTGGCGGACCAACCGGACACCATGGAGCTGGGCGTCACATTCGCCAGGGAACACCAGGGACGCGGTTACGCCACCGAGGCCGTGCTGGCCGTTCTCGGCGACCTGTTCGAGCGCCACGGTGTGCACCGGGTGATCGCACACTGCGATGCGCGGAACGACGCGGTCGGGGCTCTCCTGCGGCGGGTAGGCATGCGCCAGGAGGCGCGGGAAATCGAGGCGGACTGGTTCAAGGGCGAGTGGACGACGCTCGATAGCTACGCCCTCCTCGCTCGTGAATGGCGGAGCTCGGGGCCTCCACCCCGGGGCTGACCCGTCCGCTGAGTTGGTAGATTCGGGGCATGCGAGAAATCCAGGCGCGAATCATCGCGGAACTGCATGTGTCACCCACCATCGACCGCGCCGCCGAGGTGAGCCGTCGCGTGGGCTTTCTCAAGGATTACCTGCTGCGCACGGGCGCGAAGGGTCTCGTGCTGGGGATCAGCGGCGGGCAGGACTCCTCCCTGGCCGGACGCCTCTGCCAGTTGGCGGTTGACGAATTGGCGGCCGAGGGCCATCCGGCCTCGTTCACCGCAGTGCGGCTGCCGTACGCGGTGCAGCGCGACGAGGCCGACGCGCAGCTCGCACTGGACTTCATTCGGCCGCAGTCGGTCGTCACATTCAATATTTCCCCGTCGGTTGACGGCATCGAGGCCGAGTACCTGCACAGCACCGGGCAGGAGCTGACCGACTTCAACAAGGGCAATGTGAAGGCCCGCGCGCGGATGATCGCCCAGTACGCCCTCGCCGGCGCCCAGGGCCTGCTGGTCGTGGGCACGGACCACGCCGCGGAGGCCGTCACCGGGTTCTTCACCAAGTACGGCGACGGCGGAACCGATATCCTGCCGTTGACCGGGCTCACCAAACGACAGGGCAGATCACTGCTCATGCAGCTCGGAGCGCCCGACCGGCTCTACCTGAAGCCGCCGACGGCTGACCTGCTCGACGACCATCCCGGGCAGACCGATGAGGCCAATCTGGGTTTGCGCTACGAAGACATCGACGACTACCTGGAAGGGAAAGACGTCGATGAGGGCGTCGCGGATGCGCTCGAGAAACGCTTCCTCAGCACGGAGCACAAGCGCCGCGTTCCCGCCTCGCTGTTCGATTCCTGGTGGCGGTGACGCCCGAAGCCGACGACGGAGGTTACCTCCGAGGCCAACGACGGCGCTGGTTCACGACGGCGCTGGACCCCGGGTCGCCGCCGAGGTGATCTCTGACTAGGAGGTCGAAACCGGCCCGGTGCCGGTTGTGGCCTCGGCACCGTTGGAGGCCTCGGCGCCGCCCAGGGCCTCGGCGCCGCCCAGGGGCTCGGCGCCGCTCAGGGGCTCTGCGCCTCCCAAGGGCTCCGTGCCGGCGACGGGCTCGAACGGACGGACCTCGAGTGCCTGCACGTCATCGAGCAGACGTTGCGTCTCCGCGCCCGGCGCCGCCGGCGCGTAGCCGAGGGGCGCGTAGCTGATCGGGGCACGGCTTCCCTGTGCGGCGATGTCGTGTGCTGCGTGATCCTGTGCAGCCGTGGCCGAGACCAGGTCCTGCGGGGTCCGGTCGGGCGTACGGGGCGCTGAGGCGTATTCAGACTCCAGTCGGGTGAAGTCGTCGTGGTGCTGCTGGGCAACCCACGCGTCCTGCTCGGCGAGGAGGCTCTTCTCCGAGCTCGTGTTCTGGAGCTTCCAGCGGTCGAGGTCGGCCTGGAAGATCTTGCGTGCCCGCGACGGCCTGTTCTGCCACTCGACGAGGCGGTCGCGGAACTCGACCACCGCCGGCTCAAGCTGGTAACCAAAGGTCGCCGAGGTTCGCTTGAGGTCGCCCAGCTGGTGGGCCGCCCAGTTCGCGGCGATGCCGGCGCCCTTGATCGGCAGCAAGCGAAGCTGGATGTCGGCGTGCCCGACGGCGCGGTCGGCCATGACCTGCTCCTGCGGGGTCAGCGAGTTCCAGACGGATGCCTCGGTGGCCGCGTCGACGAGCGCGCTGATGACGGCGGACTTGAGCTCGCGGTCGCGCTGGTTGAGCAGTCCCCTGATGGCACCCCGGGATATCCACGCGGAGAGCACGCTGGCCACGATGATCGCGACGACGAGCACGACCGCGCCGAAGACGACCGGCTGGTTGCTGACGGCTATGAGCCAGGACACGAAGTTATTCCACCACATGTGCGGAACATTACCCGGCGACGACGGCGATCAAGGGAGGCGGCGACGGCGTGCCTCAATGCGCGGGTCAGCGGAAGCAATCCGCCGCATCGTCGATGGTCCAGAACACGCCGAGGTCCACCGTTCGCGCGAGGGCGACGAGCCGCCGTGCGGCGAAGCGTTCGCCGTCGTCATCCATACGGCGCTCGATGTGGCCGAGCACGGCTCCTGATCGGCCCGTGACCCGCCAGAGACCGTGTTTCACGGGAACGAGGCTGGGGCCGCGCCGTTCTGCTCGGCCGAGCTGTGCAACTGCAGGTGCGTGCAGGGTGATCATTGATCCTCCGTTCGTCAGCCGGCCACCTGGTGATTCACTCACGCTACGAGCGCCCACCGACATTTGCAGCGACGGCTAGCTCAGGCGGGGGTCCCCGGAGAGGGCGAGATCCTGGCTGGCCAGGTCCAGGTCCACGGCCTTGTTCGCGCGCGCCGTCTGGGCCACCACGATGCCGGTGAGCACGAGGACGACGCCGATGCCCTGTCCGCCGGTGAGCGATTCGCCGAGCCACAGAAACGCGAAGGCGAAGGCGAAGATGACCTCCGAGGCCGACACGACTCCCGCAGCGGTCGCGGTCAACCGACTGAGCGCCATGTAGGAGAGCAGAAAGGGCGCGAACGACCCAAAGACTCCATTCCAGAGCAGGATGCCCCAGAGTGGGAACGAAATCCCATCCAGATTGCCGCCGAGCGATTCACGCTGGGTGAGGATGGCCGGGTCGATCTGCCACCACGCGCTGAACAGAAGCCAGAACCCGCTCGCGAACACCATCGACCAGAACGCCACGGCCAGCGGGGAACTAGAGGCAACCTGGCGCTCGCCGACCAGGAAGAACAAGGCCAGGCAGACGGCCGCCAGGAGTCCGTACAGGACGCCGCGCGCCGACAGGGTGCTCGCCCAGATTTCCGCGACGATGGCCATGCCGATCAGCACGAAGCCGATGGCAACCCAGATGCGGGGCTTCACCTTCTGCTTGAAG
>JBDTAA010000113.1:0-4473 GCA_039924805.1 Cryobacterium sp. | reverse complement strand
GAAACGCATGGGCTACGACATTGGGGATCCGGCGTCTCGGGTCGCCAATGTCATCCGGAACTTCCTGTCCGCCGATTACCTGTTGGCGGCGAACAGGTTCATGGTCGAGCAGATGTACGAGAAGGCGCACCTGCTGCGCAACATCTACGGCGGCGAAATTGTCGAAGAGGGCTACCCGCGCATCGACGCCCAGTTCGCGGATGCCGCTGGCGTTCAATCCGTCCTCGACCGACTCGAAGCAACCGGCCTGCCCATCGACGGGCGAAAGGTCATCCTGTATGCTCCGACATGGAAGGGGGAGTCGTTCGCCCGCCCCATTGACGATGCCGAGGAACTGATCCGCCGGGTGATCGAGCTGGAATCCCTCATCGACACCAGCACGTACGTCGTGCTGCTCAAGACCCACCAGGTGGTGCACAAATTTGCCGCGCACCGGGGCGACTTCCGGGGCCGCCTGGTGCCGAACGAGATCCCGACGAATGCCGTGTTGGCCGCGACGGAAATCCTTGTGACCGACTATTCGAGTACCTTTTTCGACTTCCTGGCCACGGGCCGGCCGATCGCGTTCCTCACCCCGGACATTGATGACTACGCCGGGTACCGCGGCCTCTACACGGAACCCGAGGAATGGCCCGGTCCCGTCGTTCGGACCGTAGCCGACCTCGCGGCCGAACTGAATGCCATAGCGTGTTCGGGACAACGACCCGATATCGGCCAGAGGTACGCCGCGATGCAGGCAAAATACGCCGTGCACGAGGACGGCCATGCCACCGAGCGAATCATTGACATCGTCTTCCGCGGCAAACGAGCAGGCTACCGGGTCGGCCCGGTTGCCCGTGATGACCGCCGGTCGATACTGATGAACGTGGGGGGACTGACGCCCAACGGGATCACGACCTCGGCATTGAATGTGCTCAACGCGATCGATCACAGCAGGTTTGACGTCTCCGTCGTCTTCCCGTACACGCATCGACCGGCCGTCCTGGAGAAGCAAGCGGAGATTAACCCTGCGGTGCGCCAGTTCGCACGGGTCGGCGGAATGAGCGGCTCGAAAATCACCCATGCGGTGCGGAGGCTCGCCTGGTTCCGAGGCAACATGAGTTCGCACGAGCACGATCCAGTGCAGCAGAGACTCTGGGATGACGAGTGGACCCGCTGCTTCGGCAGTAGTCGCTTTGACTTCGCCATAGACTTCAGCGGATACGGGCAGTTCTGGGCCACGCTGATGCTTCACGCACCCGGTGCAGAACGTTCGATTTGGCTGCACAACGAGATGGCCGCCGACGCGCAGCGCAGGATTCAAGGCAGGCGCCGGCAACTCAGAAGGTTGACCGGAATCTTCTCGCTCTACCGCGCCTACGATCACCTGGTGTCTGTGTCTCCCGCGCTCGCGTCTATTAATGCCCACGCGCTGGCCGAACACGCTCCCGTCGAACGGTTTGTGGCGGCGAACAACGTGGTGAATGCCCAGTTCGTCATCCGGGCTGCCGCCCTTGATGTGCGGCAAACCGGCGCGGACTGTGCCGGCACGGTACCAGGCCGGGCGACGGCGCTCACCGCCGCATCCGCACCGACGACCTTCGTCACTGTGGGGAGGCTGTCTCCGGAGAAGAACCACGCGCGGTTGATCCGCTCCTTCGCCGCTGTGCATTCCGCGCACCCCGAGACCCGCCTGATCATCATCGGGGACGGCCCCCTGCTCGAGCAGCTCGGCCGATTGATCGTCGAACTGGGCCTCGCCGCGGCCGTCGTGATGACCGGTCACCAGCAGAATCCGTACGCCATCATGGCGGCGTCGGACTGCTTCGTACTCTCCAGCGACTACGAGGGGCAACCCATGGTTCTGCTCGAAGCGCTCATCCTTGACCTCCCCGTCGTCACCGTTGCGTTCGGTTCGGCCGGTGACGTGCTGCCCGCCGGCGTCGGGCTCACCGTTCCGGCCACCGATGACGGCCTGGCCGACGGAATGCGGGCTTTCCTGCGCGGAGACGTACCCACGGCAGCGTTCGACGTGGCCGCCTACAACCAGAATGCTGTCGAACAGTTCTACGCCGCGATTGGTGCGGCGCGGCCACTCGACTGATCCGGGCCCCGCGGCGGCGGCGAGCGAGACTTAGCGTCTGCTTACCTAATGATGGGATGCTGAACGTGTCGATCGCGCGCATCCCGGTTTCGTCCGGTGAGGGAGAGTCAATGAAGGTACTTCTCGTCGAAGACGAAGTCGCTATGGTCGACGCCCTGCAGCGCGGATTGACGGCGGAGGGGTTCGTGACGGAAGCCGCGATGAACGGTGTCGACGGCCTGTGGATGGCGCAAGAGCACGATTTCGACGTCATCATCCTCGACATCATGCTCCCGGGACTATCCGGCTACGAAGTATGTCGGAGGTTGCGTGCGGGCGGTTCGACCGTACCGATCTTGATGTTGACGGCGAAGGACGGCGAATACGACGAAGCGGATGCCCTGGACCTGGGAGCCGATGACTTCTTGTCCAAACCGTTCTCATTTGTTGTCTTACTTGCTCGCATCCGAGCGCTCTTGCGGCGGGCGCCCATTGATCGTGAACCCGTGCTCACGGCGGGCAGTATCCGCCTCGACCCGGCGGCCCGCCGCTGCTGGTGTGGGGAGGAGGAGGTCACGCTCACTGCCCGAGAATTCTCCCTGGCAGAGTTCATGATCCGCCGAAAGGGTCAGGTGGTGAGCCGCAATACGATCGCCGAGCACGTGTGGGATTCGGAGCTGGATATTGACTCGAACGTGATTGAGGTTTACATCGGGTATCTGCGTCGTAAACTCGACGACCGCCGCCCGAGGGGCCTGATCGAAACGGTCCGCGGGGTCGGGTACCGGCTCGTGGACACGGCCGACGGGAGCTCCGATGCCACCCAACGGGTATAACACGAGGCGGTGGCATTCAGGGATCCGATTTCGGGTGACCCTCACTGCGTCCTCGGTGGTGGCGCTCATGCTGTTGGCCAGTGGCATCACCCTGGTCGTGCTCCTGCACCAGTCGCTCATCGCCAGCCTCGATGCTGTGGCCACGGAGCGGGCACGAACGGTTGCGTCGCTTGCGGTCGGAGGGGGCCTCGGGCAAACCGTGGCGAACACGGGTTCCGAGAGTTCGCTGGTTCAGATCGTCGACTCCTCGAATTCAGTTGTCGCGGCCACCAGCAATATTGACGGGGAGGAGCCAATCGTGGCGCATCCGCCCTCCGGGGGAGTGGCCACCGTCCTCAGCTTCGACCAGTTGCCGGTGGGCGACGGTCGCTTCCGAGTGATTGCGGAGCCGGTGCGGCTGCCGGATGGGCGCGGCTGGGTCTACGTTGCCACGTCGACTGTGCAGGTCGATGCCGCCGTGAGGAACCTGGCCGCCCTCTTCGGTGTTGGACTGCCCCTTGTCCTTGTCATTGTCGTGTGGGCGCTCTGGCGCGCGGTCGGCCAGGTCATTCGCCCGGTCGACGCGATTCGCCGTAGGGCTTCGGTCATCGGTGGGGAAGACCTATCCCAGCGCGTACCGGTGCCAGAGAGCTCCGATGAGATCGCGAGCCTCGCGGTAACAATGAACGAAATGCTCGAACGGCTGGAGCAGGCCGCGCTTCGGCAGCGGCAGTTTGTGGGCGACGCATCGCACGAACTTCGCAGTCCACTGGCAGCGCTGCAGGTGCAGGTGGAGGTGGCGCTGGCGCACCCCGATGACCCTGGTACGCCTCTCGTCCTGGGAAGCGTGCACGGCCAGGTCGTCAGGATGTCGGCGTTGATTGACGATTTGCTCTTTTTAGCTCGCAGCGCGGAGGGCGCGCCGCGGGGAGGCACTGGTCTTGTCGATCTTGACGATCTGGTGTTGGCGGAACTGCATCGCCTGCGTGAGTTCGGCGGGCTCGCCGTTGAACTTGACGGAGTTCGTGCGGCCCGGGTGGAAGGCTCCGAGCGGGACTTGGCCCGGCTGCTGCGAAACCTCGGCGACAACGCCCGTGACCACGCCCGCTCGCTCGTCTCGATTCGGCTGACAACCACCGAAGGTTGGGCCGAGTTCTCGGTCACGGATGATGGCGACGGCATCCGGAAGGAGGACCGCGACAGAGTCTTCGAGCGTTTCACCCGCCTGGATGACGCTCGCAGTCGCACCGTTCGCGGCGGTGGCGCTGGGGTGGGTTTGTCCATTGTGCGGCAGATCGTGCGGGACCATCAGGGCACCATCACTGTCGAAGACCGGTCGAACGGTGAGGCTGGCGCGGTATTCCTCGTCCGGCTGCCGCTCGCGCTCAACGGTGGCCAGCGCCCATCCTGACCCGATTCCAGCACATCGCGAGAGGAGGACCTGACGGTCTCGGAACGAGCTTCCTGGTGTTGCAAAGAGCCATACTCCCGCAGCAGGTCACCTGCTCGTCCGCCGGTTCCTGATTCCAGTTAGTATGGGCGTATCCATCACTAACCACGGGAGCTCGCACCAGCGAGCTGAGAGGACGGCCAGGG
>JBDTAA010000112.1:0-7405 GCA_039924805.1 Cryobacterium sp. | reverse complement strand
GCGGGGCCCACGAGTTGTCGGTGAGATGCGCATTGTTATTGCAGGTGGACACGGGAAGATCGCCCGAGACTTGAGCCGGGAGCTGGCTCGGGCGGGCCACGAGGTGACCGGCCTGATCCGGAATGAGGCCCACGGCGCCGACCTCATGGTCGACGGCGCGATCCCGGTGGTGCTCGATCTCGAGCAGGCGTCGACAGAGGAGGTCGCCCTTGTGCTTACCGGCGCCGATGTCGCGGTGTTCGCAGCCGGCGCCGGAGCCAACAGCGGGGACGCCCGGAAAATGACGGTCGACTTCGGCGGGTCCGTGCTGCTGGCCGATGCTGCGGAGACGGCGGGCGTGCCGCGCTTCGTTCAGATCTCATCGATCGGCGCCGACCGCGTAAGGGACGGCGCGATTCCGGCCGGAATGGACCCGGGGTTCGTCGCATATCTCCGTGCGAAGCTGGCGGCCGAAGAAGACCTCACACGTCGACCACTGAACTGGACCATCGTGCGCCCTGGGAGCCTGACCGACGACCCCGCCACCGGGTCGGTGCGGCTGGACACCACCGAGGAGCGCGGCCCGATCCCGCGCGCCGACGTCGCCGCGGTGCTGGCCGAGCTGATCCGCACCGGCGCAGCGGAGCGCCAAACGCTGCACCTGATCTCCGGCTCCACCCCCGTGACGGACGCCGTCGCGGCCTTCGCCTAGCGCCCGCACCGCCCGCGAGAGCGCTCTCACGAACCGTGGAGCACCCTCAGGGCATCCCGACCCACCCACGCACAAAGGAGTGACCGTGAAGCGTTTCCCACGCACCACGATTGCCGTCGCCGTCGCCGTCGCAGGCGCCGGCGCAGCATCCACCGCCCTGATCGCCACCGGTTGTTCCGCCGGCACCGCGACAGACCAACCATCCGACGCCAAGGTCAAGCTGACCGTCGCCACGTTCAACGAATTCGGCAACGACGACCTCTTCGCCGAGTACGAAGAGGGATGACGCTGCGCGAACACTCAAGCTCGACTAAGAAAGACACCATGAACTCAACGGATGCCCGCACCTTCCCGGCAGACTTTCTCTTCGGCGCTGCAACCGCCGCCTACCAGATCGAGGGCGCGACCAACGAGGACGGCCGCACGGACTCGATCTGGGACGCCTTCAGCCGCGTTCCGGGCGCCGTGATCAACGGCGAAAGCGGCGAGAACGCCTGCGACCACTACCACCGCTACCCGGCCGACGTCGCGCTGATGAAAAACCTGGGCCTGCAGACGTACCGGTTCTCCACCTCCTGGTCGCGCGTGCAGCCGGACGGCGGCCCGGTCAACCCGAAGGGACTTGACTTCTACTCCCGGCTCGTCGACGAGCTTCTCGGCGCCGGCATCAAGCCGTGGCTGACCCTGTACCACTGGGACCTTCCCCAGGCACTCGAGGAGAAGGGCGGCTTGGCCAACCGCGACACCGCCCTCCTCTTTGGCGACTATGCCCTGAACGTGCACGATGCCCTCGGCGACCGCGTCGGGGTGTGGACGACCCTCAACGAGCCCTGGTGCTCCTCGTTCCTCAGCTACACGGCCGGCGTGCACGCGCCGGGTCGGCAGAGCAAACCGGCCGGACTCGCGGCCGGCCACCACCTCCTGCTCGGCCATGGCCTGGCCGTCGAGGCGCTCCGCAACCGGGACCCTGCCCTGGAACTGGGCATCACGCTCAACATGACCGTCGCCAAACCGGTCGACCCGGCCAGCCCCGGCGACCTGGATGCCGCGCGCCGCATCGACGGGCAGTTCAACCGGTTCTTCCTCGACCCCATCTTCCGCGGCACCTATCCGGCGGACCTGCTCGATGACGTCGCAGGCCTCGGATTCGACGAGGTCGTCCGCGACGGCGACCTGGCACAGATCGCGCAGCCGCTGGACGCGCTCGGCGTGAACTATTATCACGGCGAGCTGGTCAGCGATGCGCCGGCGGAGCATCCGCTGCTCGCCCAGGCGCCGACCGGCCGGGCGACCAGCTCCCCGTTCCCGGCGGCCGATGGCGTGTTCAACCACCCGCAGGGCCTGCCCCTGACCGCCATGGAATGGGAGGTGAAGCCCGACGGCCTGCGCGAGCTGCTGATTCGCGTCGACCGCGACTACACCCGGGCAGCCGGAACGAAGCTCTACGTGACCGAGAACGGCGCCGCCTACGACGACAGCCCGGACGCGGACGGCCGCGTACGGGATGTCGAACGCACCGAGTTCCTCGGCTCCCACCTGGGGGCCGTCCTCGACGCGATCGACGACGGTGTCGACGTGCACGGCTACTTCTACTGGTCGCTGCTGGACAACTTCGAGTGGGCGTGGGGCTACGAGAAGCGCTTCGGCATCGTTCGCGTGGACTATGAGACGCAGGAGCGCACCGTGAAGGACAGCGGGCTGGCCTACGCGAAGATCATCCGCGACCGGGCACTTTCCCGACCTCGGTGACCGCGGCCGGGGACATGCGAGATGCGCGCGAAGAGACGTGATGGGCGCAATAGGATGTCGCCCTGACAACCGCAGCGCGCCAGACGCGTCCCTCGCAGCCGACCCTGGGTGAGCCAGCCGTCGGAGCAGATGGGCTTCGCCATGGCCGACATGCTGCTGCGCCTTCTCGCGGGTGAGGAGAGCGTGCCCCGCCGCACGATGATGCCTGCGCACCTCGTGCCGCGCGACTCCGCCTAGGCCCGGTCTCGATGCTCCGAGGCCGCCTGGTCGACAAATTCGACGTCGGGAAGGGGGGTGAACCGGGTGCGCATGACCGCGATCGACTCGGGGTTCTGGTCGACGAGCACGAAGCGCCGGCCGAGGGCCGCGGCGACCGCGCCGGTGGTTCCGCTGCCGGCAAAGAAGTCGAGCACCCAGTCGCCCTCGCGACTGGAGGCCTGGATCATCCGGCGCAGGATGCCGATCGGCTTCTGGGTGGGATACCCGGTCTTCTCCTTGCCCGTGGGCGACACGATCGTGTGCCACCAGACATCCGTCGGCAGCTTGCCGAGCGCCACCTTCTCGGGCGTGACCAGCCCCGGGGCCATGTACGGCTCGCGGTCGACCGTACTCGAGTCGAAGTAGTACCGGTCAGGGTTCTTCACGTAGACAAGGATCGTGTCGTGCTTGGTCGGCCAGCGGTTCTTCGACTTGGCGCCGTAGTCGTAGGCCCAAATGAGTTCGTTGAGGAAGCAGTCCCGGCCGAACAGCGCGTCGAGCAGCACCTTGGCGTAGTGCGCCTCCCGGTAATCGAGGTGCAGGTACAGCGTGCCGTCGTCGGCGAGCAGCCGCCACGCCTCAATCAGCCGCGGCTCGAGGAAGGCCCAGTAGTCCTCGAACTGGTCGTCGTAGCCGAGCAGGTCGCCCTTGATCCGCTCGTACTGCTGACCCTTGAAGCCGGTGATGGTGCCGGCGGCCCGCGCACCCAGCGACCCGCTCGGCGGCGGCGTCGTCACCCGCACCGACGTGGTCGTGCGGCGCTTCTGCGCGCGGCCGGTGTTGAACGGCGGGTCAAGATAGATGAGGGTGAACGACTCGTCCGGGAGGACGGGGAGGATATCGATGTTGTCGGCGTGGATGACACGGCTGGGAGACGTCTGTGACCACGCGATAGGCATTCCCTCATTCTGCCAGTCGGCATAGTGTGTCTTGATGACTTCGGCAACGACGACAGGACAACCGGCAAAGACCGCAAGCCAGACCGAGGTGCGGCACGAGCCGGACTGCGCGCGCTACACGATCTGGCAGGACGGCCAAACCGTCGGCCTGGCCGACTACAGGGTCACGCCGCATGAGGTGCGATTCATTCACACCGAAGTCGATCCGACTCGCCGTGGGCAGGGTCTGGCCGGCCGTCTGGTCGAATTCGCCCTCGACGATGTGCACGTCCGGACTGACCTGCGCGTGGTGGCGGACTGCCCATTTGTGGCGACGTGGATTGGCGAGCACGCCGAATACGAGGACCTGCTCACCCGCGGACTGTAGCCGTGTTGCTACGGGCCGCCCGGCCGGCCAGCCGTTTGGCCGAGGTCGATCGTGATGCGTCCGTCGTAGACCCGGTCGGCGGGGTCGCCGGCGACCGGTGCGGGCGCGGGGAGCATGGTCTGGCGATCAAGTTCGACGGCGGCCTCGTGCCGGCTGGGGGCGAAGACCTCGTCCCCGATGCTCAGGATGCCGGATCCGCCGCCGGGGCGGGCGCTCTTGTTGGAGAGGTCGATCCAGCCGAGGCGGGTGGCCAGGTATCCGAGCAGCACGCAGGCCACGGCACCGAGCAGGATCCACCACGTCATTCCCCCAGTGTACCGAGAGGGTAACCGGGCCGGGCATCCGGGCTACGGGACGCGGGTGATCCACTCTTCGGTGCCGAACTTTGTGACCACAAGCTCGGCCGCCTTGGCGTATTCCTCTTCTGTGATATCTCCGGGTACCGCGCCGTACAGTTCGATGAAGGTGTCCTTCATCCGCTCGATGATCTCGGCGCGGGCCAGGCCGGTCTGGCTGCGCAGTGGGTCGACGCGCTTAGCCGCACTCGTGATGCCCTTGTCGCTGAGCTTCTCCCGGCCGATGCGCAGCACCTGCACCATCTTCTCGCCATCCATGTCGTAGCTCATGGTGACGTGGTGCAGCACGGCGCCGCTGCCGAGCCGCTTCTGCGCCGCCCCGCCGATCTTGCCCAGGGGGCTCGTGATGTCGTTGAGCGGCTGGTAGTAGGCGTCGATCCCGAGGGACTTGAGTGCCGTGAGAACCCAGTCGTCGAGGAAGGCGTACGAGTCGGCGAAGGTCATCCCCTGCACGAGTTCGACGGGCGCGTAGATCGAATACGTGATGACCGACCCGGCCTCCATGAACATGGCGCCGCCGCCGGTGATCCGCCGCACAACGGAGAAACCGTGCAGGGCGGCGTTGTCGGGGTCGACCTCGTTCCTTAGGGATTGGAAGCTGCCGATCACGACGGCCGGCTCGTTCCACTCCCAGATGCGGAGCGTGGGCTTGCGGCGTCCCTCACCCACCTCGATCGCAAGAACCTCGTCAAGTGCCATCTGCATGACCGGCGGCACGGGTTGCTGCGAATGGATGAGCTGCCAGTCGTAGTCGCGCCATCCGCTGGCCCGCGCCAGGGATCGACGGATCGCGACCGCCACCGACTCCGGCGAGAACCCGAGCAGGGTGGCGTGAGCGGGCAGGGCCGAGCGCACCGCAGTCGCGATGGTCGCGGCGTCGCTGCCGGCCGGCAGCCCGTTCACCGCGTCGGTGATGTCTTCGAGGGCGTCGTCGGGGTCGAGAAAGAAGTCGCCGGCCAACCGGAAATTGACGATCTTGTCGCCCTCGACATCGAGATCGACGACGACGAGCTTTCCGCCAGGAACCTTGTATTCACCGTGCATGAGGCCAGCCTAATCGCCGGTGGGCGCAGGGAAGCGCTCGTTCAGCCAGGCGACAAGATCGGCCACGACCTCGTCGCGGTTGATTTCGTTGAAGACCTCGTGACGGGCGCCGGGGTAGACGACGACCCGCACGTCGCGCAGTCTCGAGCGCTGGGTATATGCCTTGGCGAGCATGAGTGCGCTGCGTTCCCCTCCGACGGTGTCGTCGCCGCCCACCTGGATGAGCAGCGGAAGGTCGGCGGGCAGATTCGCGGCCGGCCTACCGAACAGCCGCGCCGCATCCCGCAGCCCGAAGAGCCGCGCCAGCGGTGTTGTGGTGGTGAGCGGGTCGGCGATGAACGCCGCGGCAACGGCCGGGTCGCGACTCAGCCACTCGACGCCGGTTTCACCGAGGTGCTTGTGCTTGCGGTTGAGATCGCCACCGTCGAGATAGCCGGGCCACCGATAGGCGGTGCCGCTGAGCGCGACGGCGTCGTAGTCCCTCGGATGCTCGTTGACGATCATCTGCGCCATGAACGACCCCCAGCTGTGCCCGAGCAGCACGAGCGGTAACCCCGGCTGCTGGGAGCGGATGATGCCGCTCAGCTGGTGCACGCCGGCCACGGCCGCACGCAGACCGCCCGGCCCGAGCCGGCCGATCTTTGTCAGATCGCCTGCGTGCTGGGCGACCCCGGTCTGCCCGTGGCCGCGGTGGTCGTCGGCGTAGACCGTGTAGCCGGCCGCGTTGAGTTCGCGGGCGAGGTCGGCATACCGGCCGGCGTGCTCGCCGACTCCGTGCGCGAGTTGCACGACGGCCCGCGGACCCGGGACCGGCCAGAGGTAGTAGGTGATCTCGACGCCGTAGTCATCCGTGTAGGTGGGCACGGTGTCATTCTGGCAGTTGGCCGCCCCCAACGGGAATACTTAGCAACGCTAAGTGATTATGCTCAGTGATCATGCACAGCCTGCCGACAGACACAGCCGCGATATCCGCTATGGGCCCGTCGGTCGCGCCCAGGGGCAGGCGCAGCACGGTGGCCGAGCTGAGCCACGACTTCCGGATTGCGAACGCCCGCCTCGCCCGGCGCCTCCGCCAGGAGAAGGCGGAGAACGAACTGAGCGGCGGCCAGTTCTCGGCTCTCGAAACGCTGTTCGCCGTGGGGCCGCTGACGCTCAGCGAATTGAGCGAGAGCGAACACGTGACGCCACCCTCGATGAACCGCACGATCAACTGCCTCGTCGACGCAGGCCTCGTGCATCGGGCGGGATCCGAGGATGACGGCCGCAAGGTTGTACTCACGGCCACCGACGATGGTCTGGCTCTCATGCGCGAGACCCGCAAGCGCCGGGACGCCTGGCTGGCCACGCGGGTCAGCGCCCTCACCGCGGACGAGCGCCGCGTGCTCGCGGACGCGACGCGCATTATGAAGGGACTTGCCGACAGTTGAGTGCGATGTTCCGCTCCCTGGGCGGCCTAAATTACCGGATCTGGTTCGCCGGGGCGCTGGTGTCGAACATCGGCACCTGGATGCAGCGCACGGCGCAGGACTGGATCGTGCTCACCGAGCTGACCGACCACAACGCGACCGCGGTAGGGATCGTCATGGCGCTCCAGTTCGGTCCCCAGCTGTTGCTGATGCCCTGGTCGGGACTGATCGCGGACCGCTTCAACCGTCGCCGGCTGCTCATCGGCACGCAGACCTCCATGGGCATCCTCGCCCTCGGCCTCGGCGTCATCACGGTCACCGGGGTCGCGGAGCTCTGGCATGTCTATCTGTTCGCGCTGGCCCTCGGCGTCGTTGCCGCCATTGATGCCCCGGCCCGGCAGACCTTCGTCTCCGAGCTTGTCACCGACGACAACCTGTCCAACGCTGTAGCGCTCAACTCGGCGTCGTTCAATGGCGCCCGGCTCATCGGTCCGGCCGCGGCCGGCCTGCTCACGGTTGCCGTTGGCGCCGGGTGGGTGTTTCTGATCAACGCGGTGACGTTCGGGGTGACCGTCTTCGCGATGTTCCTCCTGCGCACGAATCAGCTCCGCGCCCAGCCGAGGGCATCCCGGGAG
>JBDTAA010000111.1:0-14585 GCA_039924805.1 Cryobacterium sp. | reverse complement strand
ACGTACGCGCGCTGGGAGCGAGCGCGCACAACCAGCTCGTGATCGCCAGGTTCCAGCCCTCCCGGTCGTAATTCCACAGCTTGGTGTGCCGGGCGTTGGTGAACGGAACGAATGTCACGAGGTCAGGCCGGCTCAGGGCCAGCGCGCGCGAGCCGGCCGCCGGCACGTACCCGTCGTCGTCGCTGTGCATGAGCAGGATCGGCAGGGACAGTTCGCCGGCCCTGGCCACGACATCCAACCTGGCGAAGTCGATCGGGGCAGCCTGGCCGGTGAGCATGCCACCCCACCGGCGCCCCATCACCCTCATGGCGCCGGTCATGATCGGCGCGGGGAAGCCCATCGCCTCGCCGTGGAACCTCACCACGTCGGCCCAGTCGATGACCGGGGAATCGAGGACGATTCCGGCGAGGATGTCCCGGTGCTCGGTGCGACTCGCGGCGTGCAAGGCGATCGCTCCGCCCATGGACCAGCCCATCAACACGACGCTTGTGGCGCCCCGGCCACGAGCGAACCCGATGGCCTGCTCCACGTCGAGCCACTCGGTGTCGCCCAGCCCGTAGCGGCCGTCCAGGCTGGCTGGCGCCTCCCGGTCGTTGCGGTACGAGACAATCAGAGTCGTGTAGCCCGCCGCCCTGAAGACCGGAACGGCGCGCAGGGTCTCCGGGCGCTGTACACCCCGGCCATGCACCTGGATGACCCACCTGCCGTCCGGCTCAGCGGCCGGGATCAGCCAGGCCGGCGCGTCGCCGAGACCGGTCGCAATGACGACGTCCTCGAAGGGAAAGCCGAGATCGGTGGGGCCGAGGTAGGTGTACCCGGCGAGCCGGCCGTGCCGCGCACGCGACAGGTCCCCAAAATCAACGGCCGTGAGCAACCGGGTGACACCCTCGGCGTCGCGCCGGATGATCTCACCGACCCGGGCGTGTCCGGTCTCGTGCGAGAACCAGAGGCTGTACTCCCCTCGGAGCACGGTATCCGGCGTCGTCTGCAGGGTGATCGTTCCGGCGTCGAGGTCGACAGCATGGATCCGCGTGTCGTGCTCGCGTTTGGTCGGCGGGGTGACGATCCGGCGAGCCATGACGGTAGACAGCACGCTCACTGTTGCGGCCAGCAGGGCGACGGTCCCGGCCGCGGCCAGGGTGGCGGCAACGACCACCGTGCCGGTTCGCTGTCCTCGTGGACTCTTGCTCGTCACGCGTACCTCCAAACCGGTCGGCGTGCCTCGCAGACAGCACCCGAAAAAAACTCTAGTCTGCAAATGTGCCCGAAATAGAGGACAGGCAAGCCCTTCCAGCCGAATTTGCCGCAGCGCTCGACGCGATTCGTCGCGCACACCACCGAACCGACCTCGTCGTCACCGAGATCCCCGCGCCGGGCAGCCTCGCCCCGAACGCCACCGCGCTGGCCGCGGACGTGCGGCCCGTCCGCCACGGCAGCGACTCCGACCTCGGCACCGGGCGGTTCATCCTGCTCTACGACCCCGACGAACCGGAGGCCTGGGGCGGACGCTTCCGGGTCGTCTGTTTCGCGCAGGCGCCGCTCGAGACCGACATCGGACTGGATCCGTTCCTGGCGGAGGTCGCGTGGGCCTGGCTCGTCGATGCGCTCGACGCCCGCGGCGCTCACTACACCGCCGCCTCGGGCACCGCCACCCGGATCATCTCCTCCGGCTTCGGCGAACTGGCCAGCCAGGGAGACGGGGCGCAGATCGAACTGCGTGCCTCCTGGACCCCCTTGGACGCCAACCTCACCGCCCATGTCGAAGGCTGGGGGGAGCTGCTCTGCATGCTCGCCGGTCTTCCGCCCGCCGGCGAAGGAATCAGCACCCTGGCCGCACGCCGGGCTCGACGTGGCTGAGCATCACGCTGCTGACCATTCGGTGGCTGCTCATTCGGTGATCGACACGAGGGAAGGCTACCTCGCGGCCACAGCGGCGCTCCGTGGTGGCTCCGGCCCCATTGGCATCGACGCCGAACGCGCGTCCGGCTTCACGTACTCACAGCGCGCATATCTCATCCAGGTCTATCGGCGCAACGCGGGGACATTTCTTTTCGACCCCCCCGCCATCGGCGACTTCAACGAACTCAACGAAGCCCTGGCCGGCGAGGAATGGATCCTGCACGCGGCCAGCCAGGACCTCGCCTGTCTTCGCGAGGTCGGCCTCGATCCGGCCACGATCTTCGACACTGAACTGGCCGCGCGCCTCCTGGGCATCCCCCGCGTCGGTCTCGGCACCGTCGTTGAGGAGTTGCTCGGCATCCACCTGGCGAAGGAGCATTCCGCCGCCAACTGGTCGACCAGGCCGCTTCCCGAGTCGTGGCTGGTCTACGCAGCACTGGACGTCGAGCTGCTGCCGGATCTCCGCGACCGCATGGTGGACATGCTGGTGGAGTCCGGAAAGACCACGATCGTCGCGGAGGAATTCGCGGCCGTTCTTGCCCGAGAAACGAAGCTCCCCCGCGCCGAGCCGTGGCGGCGGTTGTCCGGTGTTCATTCCATTCGCGGCCAGCGGAACCTCGCCATCGCGCGGGAACTCTGGCTGGCCAGGGACGCGCTGGCCCGGCACCTCGACGTCTCCCCAGGCCGGCTGGTGCCCGACGCATCCCTGGTTGCCGCGGCTCGAGTGATGCCGGCGAGCCGGCAGGCGCTCGCCGACCTGCGCGAATTCAGCGGCCGGGCGAGCAGAAGCGAACTCGACCGCTGGTGGGGCGCCATCCAGGCCGGTCTCTCCAGCGCCGAGCTGCCGGCGCTCAAGGCCAACGGCGACGGGGAAACTCTTCCCCCGCCTCGGTCCTGGGCCGAACGCAACCCAGAGGCCGATCTGCGGTTCAAGGCGGCGCGGGCAGTCCTGACCGCCGCGTCGGAAGAGCTGGCGATCCCGCTCGAGAACCTCCTCACGCCCGATTACCTCCGCAGGCTCGCCTGGGCACCGCCGGCCTACGTTGGCTCCGAATCGATCGGTTCGGCCCTCGCCGACCTCGGCGCCAGGCCGTGGCAGATTGACGCAACTGCACAACTCATCGCCGATGCCTTTGTCGAGGTCCACCAAACGATTGATGTGTCCTCCGACTCGGATTCGTAGGAAGAGTCAAAGGATTCCGTACGGTTTTTGACGCCACCGTAGGATCGATCCAGACCTGAGATTGATGGAGGCATTGTGGCCGAGAAAGCAGAAGTCGTCTTTGTGGACGGGGTTCGTACCCCGTTCGGACGCGCGGGCGAAAAAGGCATGTACTGGGGCACCAGGGCGGATGACCTGGTCGTGAAGGCCATGATCGGCCTGCTCGAACGCAACTCATCCGTGCCGGGGGAACGCATCGACGACGTGGCCATCGCCGCGACGACGCAGTCCGGCGACCAGGGGCTTACCCTCGGCCGCACGGCGGCGCTTCTGGCCGGGCTGCCCAAGACGGTGCCGGGATTCGCGATCGACCGGATGTGCGCAGGGGCGATGACCTCGGTGACCACGATGGGTTCGGCCATCGGCTTCGGCGCCTACGACCTCGCCATCGCCGGCGGCGTCGAGCACATGGGACGCCACCCGATGGGATCCAATGTCGACCCGAACCCCCGATTCCTGGCCGAGCGACTCGTGAGCGAGGACGCCCTCGTCATGGGGGCCACCGCCGAGCGCATTCACGACCGGTTCCCCGCCTACACGAAGGAACGTTCCGACCGCTTCGCCCTGAGGAGCCAGCAGAAGGTCGCCGCGGCGTACGCCGCCGGCAAGATCCAGCCTGACCTGATCCCCGTCGCCACGCGCAGCGAATCCGGCTGGGGCCTGGCCACACGCGATGAGGCTCCCCGGCCGGAAACGACCATGGAGGGCCTCTCCACGCTGAAGACGCCGTTCCGCCCGCACGGCCGGATCACGGCCGGCAACGCGTCGGGGCTCAACGACGGCGCCGCCGTCTGCATGCTAGCCAGCGCCGACGCCGCGAAGGAACTCGGCCTGGGCGTCAAAATGAAAATGGTCAGCTTTGCGTTCGCAGGCGTCGAACCGGAGGTCATGGGCCTCGGCCCCGTCCCCTCGACGGAGAAGGCGCTGCGCAAAGCCGGTCTCGCGATCACGGACATCGGTCTCTTCGAACTCAACGAGGCATTCGCCGTGCAGGTCATCTCGTTCCTCGACCACTTCGGCATCGAAGACGAAGACCCGCGGGTGAATGAATATGGCGGCGCGATCGCCATCGGCCACCCCCTGGCCTCGTCGGGCGTTCGCCTGATGAACCAGCTCGCGCGCCAGTTCGAAGAGCACCCGGAGGTGCGCTACGGCCTCACCGCCATGTGCATTGGACTGGGCCAGGGCGGCACGGTCATTTGGGAGAACCCTCACTTCAACCGGAAGGCAAAAAAGCGATGACCGACTACTCCGCGATCGATTTCACCCCGCTGCTTGCCCTCTCCGAGGACGAGGTGGTCACCCACAGTTTCGTGAGGGACGTTCCCCTCTCCGGAAATCGCACGCTCGCGCTCCTCACCCTGGACAACGGCCGAGACCACACCCGGCCGAACACGATCGGTGCCGCCACCCTGTTCGAGTTCGCCGCGAGGCTCGACGAGCTTCGCGGCCGCGCGGCCTCTGGCGAGATCCACGGAGTCGCGATCACGGGCAAGCCGTTCATCCTGGCCGCCGGCGCCGACCTCAGCAAGGTCGGCGAGATCCCCTCGCAGGAGATCGGCCGGCTGCTCACCCAGCTCGGCCACTACGCCTTCGGTAAGGAGGCCGATCTGGGCGTGCCGTCGTTCGTCTTCATCAACGGCCTGGCGCTCGGCGGCGGCCTCGAGATTGCCCTCAACGCCGACTTCCGCACCGTCGACGCGTCCGTGCCGGCGATCGCCCTGCCGGAGGTCTCCCTCGGGTTGATTCCCGGCTGGGGCGGGTCATACCTGCTGCCGAACCTGATCGGCATCGAGAACGCCCTGAAGGTGATCATCGAGAACCCGCTCAAGTACCGCACGCTGAAGGGGGCCGACGCGCTCGCGCTCGGTATCGCCGACGTGATGTTCCCGTCGGCTTCGTTCCTCGAGCAGTCGATCGCCTGGGCCGACGGCGTCATCGCCGGCTCGACGAAGGTGGACCGGCCCCACCGGCCGAACAAGATCGAACGCCTCGTGAAGTGGGACGTGGCCATCGGCATCGCCCGCAAGTCGCTCGAGTCCAGCATCGGCACGGTCGCGCTCGCCCCGTACGTCGCCCTCGACCTGCTCAAGGCGGCGAAGAGCGGCACGAAGGAAGAGGGGTTCGAGCGTGAAGACGACGCCCTCTCCCAGCTCATCGCCAGCGACCAGCTGCAGGCCAGCATCTACGCGTTCAACCTCGTGCAGAAGCGCGCCAAGCGTCCGGCCGGGGCGCCGGACAAGACGCTGGCTCGGCCGATCACCAAGGTGGGCGTCATCGGCGCCGGCCTGATGGCCAGCCAGTTCGCCTTATTGTTCGTGCGACGCCTGCGCGTGCCCGTGGTCATCACCGACCTCGACCAGGCCCGTGTCGACAAGGGCATCGCCTGGATCCACACTGAGATCGCCACCCTCGAGACCAAGAAGCGAATCTCTTCCGATGAGGCTAACCGCCTCCGCGCGCTCGTCAGCGGAACCACGAACAAGGCCGACTTCGCCGACGCCGACTGGGTCATCGAGGCCGTGTTCGAGGAGCTCGGCGTCAAGCAGGACGTCTTCGCCGAGATTGAGAAGCACGTCTCCCCCGAGGCGATCCTCGCGACGAACACCTCCTCGTTGTCCGTGGAGCAGATCGGAGCGAAACTCGCCCACCCCGAGCGGCTCGTCGGCTTCCACTTCTTCAACCCGGTCGCGGTCATGCCGTTGATCGAGGTCGTCAAGACGCCGCTCACCAACGACGTTGCGCTCTCCACGGCCATGGTCGTCGCCGGAAAGCTGCGGAAGAACGCCGTCATCACGAGAGACACCCCCGGCTTCGTGGTCAACCGCCTCCTGGCCAAGCTTCTTGGCGAGGCCATGCACGCCGTAGACACCGGCACGCCGTTCGAGGTCGTCGACCGCGCCCTGGCACCGTTCGGCCTGCCCATGACGCCGTTCCAGCTGCTCGAGCTGGTCGGCCTTAAGGTGGGCGCGCACGTTCTTGACACGCACCACGCTGCGTTCCCGGATCGGTTCTTCGAGAGTGCGAACCTGCACAAGCTGGCCGAGTACGGAAAGATCCTCACTCGCGATTCCAAGGGCAAGGCCCAGGGCTTCGACAAGGGCGCCGTCAAGATCGTCTCGGGCGGAAAGTCCCCGATGACGGCGGAGGAGATCCTGCACCGGGTCGAAGACGGCCTCGCCGACGAGATCAAGCGGATGCTGGACGACGACGTCGTGCACGCGGCCGAAGACATCGACCTCTGCATGATCCTCGGTGCCGCCTGGCCCTCCCAGATGGGCGGGGCGACGCCCTACCTCGACCGGGTGGGTGCCAGCGAGCGGGTCTTCGGCGCCACCTTCCACACGCCGCCCGTCCGAGGCGTTGGCGCGACCGTCGGCACCGCCGTCGGCTAGCCGCGTCCCTCGCGAAACCGCAGTCGTGGTCACTCAGACCGCGTCATATCGACCACGACTGCGGGTTCACGGCTGACCGGACGGTTCAGTCGTGTTCGCGGCGGGCGGCGGGGACGGACGGGTCGGCCGGGGTCGTGGCGGGCAGCGGGCGCGCGTGCGGAATCTTGCTGCCGAGGACCATCGCGACGACGTCCCTGGCGATGTGCTGTGGGGTGAGTCCCACTCGCTCGAGAATCTCCAATCGTGTGCCGTGGTCGAGGAACTCATCCGGCAGGCCCAGCTCGGTGACCGCCGTGTCCACGCCGGCCTCGCGCAGATCCTGGCGGATGCGCGTGCCGATGCCGCCGACCCGGATGCCGTCTTCGATGCTCACCACGATGCGATGCTCGGCGGCGAGGCCGATGATGCTCGTGGGCACCGGCACGACCCAGCGCGGGTCGACGACCGTGGCGCCGATGCCCTGCGCCGCGAGGCGCTCGGCGACATCGAGGCCTATTCCTGCCATCGGGCCAACCGCGACGATGAGGACGTCCTTCTGGGCGGATGCCCAGAGCACGTCGACCCCGTCGATCAGGCGCTCCACGGCGGCGTATTCCACGCCGACGCTTCCCTTGGGGAAGCGGAGCACCGTGGGCGCGTCATCGACGACGACGGCCTCGCCGAGCTCTTCGCGCAGCCGGACTGAATCGCGGGGGGCGGCGATTCGGATGCCGGGCACCGCCTGCAGGATCGCCAGGTCCCACATCCCGTGGTGACTCGGGCCGTCCGGTCCGGTCACGCCGGCACGATCGAGCACGAAGGTGACGCCGGCCCGGTGCAGCGCGACATCCATCAGCACCTGGTCGAAGGCCCGGTTCATGAAGGTCGCGTAGAGGGCGACAACGGGGTGCAGGCCGCCGAAGGCCAGCCCGGCGGCGGATGCCACGGCGTGCTGCTCGGCGATCCCCACGTCGTGCACCCGGTCCGGGAACCGTTCGGCCATCTTGTGGAGGCCGGTGGGGCGCAACATCGCGGCGGTGATCCCGACCAGACGCGGGTTGGCAGCGGCGAGGTCGACGAGTTCGTCGGCGAAGACCGAGGTCCACGACGGCGCTCCGGACGATTCGGTTGATTAGCCCGTTTCCGGATCGATCTGCCCGACGGCGTGGAACTGGTCGGCGGCATCCTGCATGGCCGGGTCGTAGCCCTTGCCCTTCTGGGTGATCGCGTGCACGATCACCGGAGCACCGTAGCCCCTGGCCTGGCTGAGCGCCTCGAGCATGGCGTGCATGTCGTGGCCGTCGACCGGGCCGATGTACTTGATGTCGAGGTTGGAGTACAACGCCTCGTTATTGGAGAAGCGGCTGAGGAACCCGTGCAGTCCACCGCGCATGCCGCGGTACAGCGCCCGCCCGGGCGATCCGAGGTGGTCGAACGCCTTCTGGCTGGTCAGGTAGAGGCTGCGGTAGCTGCGGCGGGTGCGGACGGTGTTCAGGAACCGCGCCATCCCACCGATCGTCGGCGCGTAGGAGCGGCCGTTGTCGTTGACGACGATGACCAGGCGACGCGTGTTGTCGTCACTGATGTTGTTGAGCGCTTCCCAGGTCATTCCGCCGGTGAGCGATCCGTCACCGACAACAGCGATGACGTGCCGGTCATCCTGGCCGGTCATCTCGAAGGCGCGCGAAATGCCGTCCGCCCAGGACAGGGAACTGGATGCGTGAGAGCTTTCGACGATGTCGTGCACGGACTCGGAACGCTGAGGGTAGCCGGCGAGCCCGCCGGTCTGGCGCAGCCCGCTGAAGTCCTGTCGCCCGGTGAGCAGTTTGTGCACGTAGGACTGGTGCCCGGTGTCGAAAACGATGGCATCCCGAGGCGAGTCGAACACGCGGTGGATGGCGATGGTGAGTTCGACGACGCCGAGGTTCGGGCCGAGGTGCCCGCCTGTCTTCGAAATCTCCCGAACCAGGAACTCACGAACCTCGGCGGCCAGCTGCACCAGCTGCTCCTTCGAGAGGGCATCGAGGTCACGCGGACCAGAGATCGACTCGAGAAGGGTCATGCAATGTCGCCTTTCAGGATCGGGCCGGACCGGATAGGTCACCGTTTTGAGTCTACGCTCCCCGCCTGCACGAGCCCTGCTGCACAGCCTTCGGCCATGACCGGGTGCTGCCCCGTGAAATGGTCTGTCCGTCAACTGTATCGAGTAGGCGCGCCCTCGAAACAGACGAAACCGGCGCGCGGACTCGAGAGTCTGCGCGCCGGTCGGGCGAACCCGGTGAGGCTGGTTAGGCGACCAACGACCGCAGCACGTACTGCAGGATGCCGCCGTTGCGGTAGTAGTCGGCTTCACCCGGTGTGTCGATGCGCACAACGGCGTCGAATTCGACGGTGGCCTTGCCGGCCGGTGAGTTCTCGCTCGGCGTGGCGGTCACGTGGACCGTCTTCGGGGTGGTGCCGTTGTTCAGCTCCTCGAGTCCCGCGATCGATACGACCTCGGTGCCGTCCAGGCCGAGCGACTCCCAGCTCTCGCCGGCCGGGAACTGCAGCGGCACGACACCCATTCCGATCAGGTTCGAACGGTGGATCCGTTCAAAGCTCTCGGTGATGACGGCCTTGACGCCCAGCAGGCTCGTACCCTTGGCCACCCAGTCGCGCGACGAGCCAGAGCCGTACTCCTTGCCACCGAAGATGACCAGCGGTGTTCCGGCCGCCTGGTAGTTCTGCGCGGCGTCATAAATGAACGACTGCGGGCCGTCTGCCTGCGTGAAGTCGCGGGTGTAGCCACCCTCGACGTTGTCGAGCAGCTGGTTGCGCAGGCGGATGTTCGCGAACGTGCCGCGGATCATGACCTCGTGGTTGCCTCGGCGCGAGCCGTAGGAGTTGAAGTCACCACGTCCAACGCCGTGCTCCATCAGGTACGTGCCGGCCGGGCTGTCGGCCTTGATGTTGCCGGCCGGGCTGATGTGGTCGGTCGTGACCGAATCGCCAAGCTTGGCGAGTACGCGAGCCTCCACGATGTCGGTGACCGGGCTGGTCTCGAGTGTCATGCCGTCGAAGTATGGGGGCTTCCGCACGTATGTCGACGCGGGGTCCCATTCGAAGACCTCACTGTCGGGCGTCGGCAGGGAGCGCCAGCGCTCGTCGCCCTCGAAGACCTCGCCGTACTCCTTCGTGAACATCGCGGTGTCGATCGAGCTGTCGATTGTGGACTGCACCTCGGCGGAATCGGGCCAGATGTCTTTGAGGAACACGTCGTTGCCGTCGGTGTCGGTGCCGAGGGCGTCCTTCTCGAAGTCGAAGTTCATCGATCCGGCGAGGGCGTAGGCGATGACCAGGGGCGGGCTGGCCAGGTAGTTCATCTTCACGTCGGGGCTGATCCGACCCTCGAAGTTGCGGTTGCCCGAGAGCACGGCCGTGACGGCGAGGTCGTTCTCGTTGATTGCGGCCGACACCTCGTCGATCAGTGGACCGGTGTTTCCGATGCAGACCGTGCAGCCGTAACCGACGGTGTAGAACCCGAGAGCCTCGAGGTCGTCGGTGAGGCCGGCCTTCGCGTAGTAGTCGGTGACGACCTTCGAGCCCGGCGCCAGTGTGGTCTTGACCCACGGCTTGCTCTTGAGTCCCTTCTTGACCGCGTTGCGGGCGAGCAGGCCGGCCGCAAGCATGACGCTCGGGTTGGACGTGTTCGTGCACGACGTGATCGCCGCGACGGCGACCGCTCCGTGGTCGAGCGTGTAGCTCGCGCCGTCCTTGGTGGTGATGGGGACGGGGCTCGAGATGGTGCGGGGAGCGTGGGCCACGTGACTGTGCGAGAACTGGTGGGCGGTGAGCTCGTCCTGGGCGGTGAACGCGATCGGGTCGGACGCGGGGAAGGTCGCCTCTACGGCGGCGTCCACGCGGGACAGGTCCTGGGTCGCGTAGCTCTGCAGGTCCTTCTCGAACTGCAGCTTCGCGCCGCTGAGTTCGACGCGGTCCTGGGGGCGCTTCGGTCCGGCGATCGAGGGGACCACGCTGCCGAGGTCGATCTCGAGGTACTCGCTGAAGACTGGTTCCTTGTCGGCGTCATGCCAGAGGCCCTGCAGCTTGGCGTAGGCCTCGACGAGCGCGACCTGTTCCTCGCTGCGGCCGGTGAGGCGCAGGTAGCCGAGGGTGACGTCGTCGATCGGGAACATGGCGGCCGTCGAGCCGAACTCGGGGCTCATGTTGCCGATGGTGGCGCGGTTTGCCAACGGAACCTGGGCGACGCCCTCCCCGTAGAATTCGACGAATTTGCCGACGACGCCATGCTTGCGCAGCATCTGCGTGATTGTGAGGACAACATCCGTGGCGGTGACGCCGGCCGGGATGGAGCCCTTGAGCTTGAAGCCGACGACCTTGGGGATGAGCATGGAGACGGGCTGGCCGAGCATGGCCGCCTCTGCCTCGATTCCGCCGACGCCCCAGCCGAGCACGCCGAGGCCGTTGACCATGGTCGTGTGCGAGTCGGTGCCGACGCAGGTATCGGGGTATGCCTGGAGCACACCGTTGACCGTGCGGGTCATGGTGACGCGGGCGAGGTACTCAATGTTGACCTGGTGCACGATGCCGGTGCCGGGTGGGACGACCTTGAAGTCGTCGAACGCCGTCTGGCCCCAGCGCAGGAACTGGTAGCGCTCGCCGTTGCGCTGGTACTCGATTTCGACGTTGCGCTCGAGGGCGTTCTCGCTGCCGAAGAGGTCGGCGATGACCGAGTGGTCGATCACGAGCTCTGCCGGAGCGAGCGGGTTGATCTTGTTGGCGTCGCCACCGAGCGCGGCGACGGCCTCGCGCATGGTGGCCAGGTCGACGATGCACGGCACACCGGTGAAGTCCTGCATGATCACACGGGCCGGCGTGAACTGGATCTCGGTGTTCGGCTCTGCCGTCGGAACCCACTCGCCGAGGGCGCGGATGTGATCGGCGGTGATGTTGGCGCCGTCTTCGGTGCGGAGGAGGTTCTCCAGCAGTACCTTCAGGCTGAACGGCAGCTTTTCGTGGCCGGCGACCTTGTCGAGACGAAAGACCTCATAGTCCGTCGAGCCGACCCGCAGGGTGTCCCGCGCTCCAAAACTGTTTACCGCAGTGCTCTTCAGTTCAGCCACGATGCCCTCTCCTTTGTGGGAGTCCGTCGGAAAACCGTCGGATGTCCTCAATTCTTGTGGTCGGGCACACGGCGGCGCTCGGCATGGTTAGCCTAGCTGCGCGGGTACCGATCGACCGAGTCAGAGCGTCAAAACTATCTTGACGTCAAGATAACCCTAGCACTGCAGCCGACGGGCATGAGGCCTATTCGCCGGCGTTTGTCCCGGCTTCGCCCGTCGCCGCCGGCTTGGGGTAGATCGTGCGCACCATCAGCCACGAGACGACGAGCAGCGGCGCGTAGAGCGGGAGCCCCATCAGGAGCTTCAACGCCCCGAGAGCCTCGACGTTCCCGGAGTAGTACAGCGGGAGCTGCACGGCCAGCCGAAGCGCGAACAGCCCAGCCCAACCGAGGGTGAGGATGGTGAGTACGCGGCGCTTGGACCGGTTCTCGCGCCAGGCCACTCCATCGCCCATCAGGAAGCCGACGGCGAGCCCGAGTAGCGGCCAGCCGATGAGGGCCGAGACGAGCAGGACGGTTCCGTAGACGCCGTTGGTCCAGAACCCGGGCAGGTAGAAGTCCTCCGCCCTGCCCGTCAGGAGGGCGAGGACCGCGCTGAGGCCGATGCCGACGAGCCCGGTGATCGCCTGGGAAAGGGTCTGTCTCGCCGCGAGCCGGAAGCCGACGAAGACGAGCCCGATGACGACGGGGGCCACCAGCGCCGGGATGAGATCGCGGGTGAGCGTGTAAACGATCAGGAAGAGGAGGCCCGGCAGCACGGCCTCGACGAGGCCGCGAATGCCGCCCATCGATGCGAGCAGGACGTGCCCGCTGATCGGGTCGCCATCCGCTGCTGCTCCAAAACCGGCGCGCCTGGCCGCGGCGGCCATGCCGTCGGCGAAGGCGCCACCGACCGCCGGCTGGGCGTCGTTACGCTCGTCCGATGAGTCCGATGAGTCCGATGAGTCCGATGAGTCCGGTGCGTCCGGTGCGTCTGGTGCGTCCGTCATGCTGGCGTTTCCGAGGCCCTTAGACGCCCGCGGTCTCGCCGTCGCCGGCCGGAGTGGCCGGCATCCGGAGCGGGATGAGGTCGCGCGGCGGCATCGGCGTGGAGCCGCGTACGACAACGATGCTGCGGAACATATCCTCGATGGCCGCGGCGGCCTCGGGGTCAACCGCCCCCTCGCCGGCGATCACGCCACGAAGGAACCAGCGAGGCCCGTCAACACCGATGAAGCGGGCGACCCGGGTTGCCCCGGCGGATTCCTGACCGGCGGCAACCGGGATCTCGGCGACGAGTTCTGGTCCGAAGGGACCCTCCCGAAGTGTCGTCGTGCCGCCCTGCTTGCCGATCTGGTCCGCGATCTGGTCGCGGATCTCGTGCCACAGCCCGCTGGAGCGCGGCGCGGCGAAGGGCTGAACCTGGAGGGTGGAACCGGCGTAGTCGAGGCCAATGGCGACAACGCGCTTGCTGCCCTCTTCGATCTCGAGGCGCAGGTGGAGTCCTTCGCGGGGAAGTACCTTGACGCCGCCGAGGTCGACATAGGGACGAACCGGATTGGCCTCAGCCTCGTCGAGAGGGCCCTCCGTTTCGCGGTCCACCGGGGCGGATTTCGGCTGGGGTTCCGGGAACTGGTCCGGGTTTGCAACGTCTGTCATGGGGTGTCTCCTGTTTTGGCTGCGCCGGTCAACTGCGCGGTCAGGCCGGTCGAACCGAACCCTCCCTGGCCGCGCTGGCTGCCTGGCAACCGGTCGACGGGGATGAACGAGGCCCGGGCCACGGGCATGACGATGAGTTGGGCGATACGGTCCCCGACGGCGATCTCGAACGGCTCCGTGAGGTCGGTGTTCAGCAACGTCACCTTGATCTCGCCCCGGTAGCCGGCATCCACTGTCCCCGGAGAATTCACGATCGTGATGCCGTGCTTGGCCGCGAGGCCGCTGCGGGGGACGACGAATGCCGCGAAGCCGTCCGGGAGGGCAATGGACACGCCCGTTCCGACGAGGGCCCGTGCCCCGGGGGCCAGCTCTAGCGCCTCTGAAGCGTGGAGGTCGGCCCCTGCATCACCGGGATGCGCATAATTCGGGAGGACGGACGCGGTTATCAGTACTTCAACGCTTTCTGTCACGTGTCGAGGGTAGTGCAGAAGTCTGGTCGAATAGAGCCATGCCTGAATATCGCGAAAAACTCTGGGCCGCACCGTGGCTCTTCGTCGCCACGGCGCTGGTGATCCCGGCGAGCATCCTTGTCTTCGCCCCGATCTCGATGCCCGTGGGTCTCCTGACCGCCGGGGCGCTGTACGCCGGCTGCGTCGCCATGCTCATCGCCGCCTCCCCCGTCGTGCTGGTTCGGGACGGGGTGCTCGTGGCCGGACGGGCGCGCATCCACACGGAGCAACTCGGCGAGGCCGTGGCGTTCGAGGGCGAGGAGGCCAGGCAGGAGCGGGGGCCCAGGCTCGATGTGCGGGCCTGGCTGCTGATCCGGGGCTGGATCGACCCTGTTGTGCGCGTTCCGATCACCGACCAGACGGATCCGGCGCCCTATTGGCTGGTGTCGAGTCGGCACCCACGGAAACTGGCCGCCGCGATCAATGGATCGCGACGGCCAGCGTCGGGTGCTTCAGCCGAGCAGAGCTCGTAGAGAAAGAGGCTCGAGGCGCAGTGTCTCCCGGGTGCCCTGAGCTGAGTGCGTTTAGGCGTCGTGCTCGTTGCAGACCGGGCCAAGCTTGGTCTCGTGCGACAACTGCGAGCGGTGCTTCACGAGGAAGCACTCAACACAAGTGAATTCGTCGGCCTGCGCGGGCAGGACGACTACATCGAGGTCGAGGTCGGACAGATCGGCGCCCGGGAGGTCGAACCCACCGGGGTTGTCGGCGTCGTCAACATCAACGACACCAGACATCTTGTCTGGCACGCGCTCCTTGAGTGCCTCAATCGACTCAGAGTCGTCTTCGGTCTTCCGCGGTGCGTCGTAATCGGTTGCCATGCC
>JBDTAA010000110.1:0-6124 GCA_039924805.1 Cryobacterium sp. | reverse complement strand
GGGGACGGGGCGGGTGGGGGACACCGTTCCTGGCGTGAGGTGACCGGCGGGGTTCTTAGGCATAACATCAATTATGACCGCTGATACTGAACACCAGTTCTGGTACAACCTGCGCACTGGCAAGGTCGAGCAGGGACCCCAGTCGCAGTCCATCGATCGGGTTGGACCGTTCGCCACCGAGGTCGAGGCCAGTCACGCCCTCGAGAAGCTCCGGGAAAACAGCGCCAAGTGGGCAGAGGAAGACGCGCGGGAAGACCGCTGACGCGCCCGGGCTATTCGTAGCTGTGCTCGGGTGCCGGGTACGCGCCCGAGTCGACGTCGTCCTTGAACTGGTGCACGGCATCCGTCAGGACGCCGCGCAGATTCGCGTACTGGCGCACGAACCGGGGCACGCGCCCGTCGGTCATCCCGGCGAAGTCCGTCCAGACCATGAGCTGGCCGTCGACATTGGGCCCTGCGCCGACGCCGATGGTGGGGATTTCGAGGCGCGTCGTCACCTGGGCGGCGACACTGGCCGGGACCATCTCCAGCACGACCGCGAATGCGCCGG
The DNA here is from genome assembly GCA_039924805.1 of Cryobacterium sp. Classification (GTDB taxonomy): domain Bacteria; phylum Actinomycetota; class Actinomycetes; order Actinomycetales; family Microbacteriaceae; genus Cryobacterium. The sequence continues at coordinate 5,574 of JBDTAA010000110.1, read as the reverse complement.
CGTCCTGTACGGCGAGCGCGTCCTCGATCAACCGGTCAGCGGCCTCCCCGCGCCCCTGGATCATGTGTCCGCCGAGGCCATGCTCGCTCTGCGGCGTGAAACCGATGTGGCCCATGACCGGAATGCCGGAGGTGACGATCCGCTTGATCTGCTTGCGACTGCGCAGCCCACCTTCGAGCTTGACGGCGTGGGCCCCCGATTCCTTCATGAAGCGCACCGCCGTGTGCAGTGCCTCGCCGGGGCCGGTCTCGTAGGAGCCGAAGGGCATGTCGGCGACAACCAGCGCGCGGCTGACTGCCCGCGCGACGGCGCGGGTCAGCGGAATGAGCTCGTCAACGGTCACCGGCAGGGTCGTCTCGTAGCCGAACACATTGTTGCCGGCGGAATCGCCGACCAGAAGGAAGTCGATCCCGGCCTGGTCGAAAATCTGGGCCGTGAGCATGTCGTAGCTGGTGAGCCCGGTGATCGGGATGCCCTGCGTCTTCGCGGTATGGAAATGCCGCGTGCGGACCCGTTTGGGGCCGGGGGGAACGACGGCGAAGGGATTCTGCTCCGGGGCGGCGGTGGACGCGTCGGGCGTGGGCGACTCAGGCATGGCTCAAGTGTAGCGACGGCGTCATTCGGTGGCTCGGCGGCACGCTTTCGCCCGAGGAGCGGCGTCAGACACTAGCCTAGGAGGCAACAAGAAAGGGCCTGAATGGACAAGCAGCGCGACTTCGTTCTTCGTACCATCGAGGAGCGGGGAATCAAGTTCGTCCGGCTCTGGTTCACCGACGTCGTCGGCACGCTGAAGTCGGTGGCGATTGCCCCGGCCGAGGTCGAAGGCGCGTTCGCCGAGGGCCTCGGATTCGACGGCTCAGCGATCGAGGGGCTCACCCGGTCGTTCGAGGCCGACGTACTCGCCCATCCGGACCCCACTACCTTCCAGATCCTGCCGTGGCGCGGCGAGGTTGATCCCACCGCGCGGATGTTCTGCGACATCACGACGCCGGACGGCCAGCCGGCCGTCGCCGATCCGCGAAATGTGCTGAAGCGCACCCTGGCGAAGGCGGCGGAACGCGGTTTCACGTTCTACACTCACCCCGAGATCGAGTTCTACCTGCTCAAGTCGTCCACGTACGGCAAGAACGGCCCCGTACCCGTGGACTCCGCCGGCTACTTCGACAACGTCCCCGGCGGCACGGCTCACGACTTCCGCCGCCGGTCCGTGCGGATGCTCGAAGACCTCGGTATCTCCGTCGAGTTCAGCCACCACGAGGCCGGGCCGGGGCAGAACGAGATCGACCTGCGCTACGCGGACGCGCTGACCACGGCCGACAACATCATGACCTTCCGCACGGTGATCAAGGAGGTGGCGATCGAGCAGGGCGTGTACGCGACGTTTATGCCCAAGCCCATGTCCGAGCACCCCGGCTCAGGCATGCACACCCACCTCTCACTGTTCGAAGGCGACACCAACGCGTTCTACGAGGCCGGCGCGCAGTACCAGCTCTCCAAGATCGGCCGCCAGTTCATCGCGGGGCTGCTCAAGCACGCGCCGGAGATCACCGCCGTCACGAATCAGTTCGTCAATTCGTACAAGCGGCTCTGGGGCGGCGGCGAGGCGCCCAGCTTCGTCTGCTGGGGCCACAACAACCGTTCGGCGCTCATCCGCGTTCCGCTCTACAAGCCCAACAAGGGGCAGAGCTCGCGGATCGAATACCGGGCCATCGACTCGGCGGCCAACCCGTATCTGGCGTACTCGCTCATGCTCGCGGCCGGCCTCAAGGGCATCGAGGAGGGCTACGAACTCCCGCCGGAGGCCGAGGACAACGTCTGGAGCCTCAGCGATACCGAACGCCGCGCTCTGGGATACCACCAGCTGCCGGCGAGCCTCGACCACGCCATCCAGTACATGGAGGAATCGGAACTCGTCGCGGAGACTCTCGGCGAACAGGTCTTCAACTACGTGCTGCTGAACAAGCGTCAGGAGTGGAGTGAATACCGCTCCCAGGTGACGCCGTACGAGCTGCGCAAAAACCTCGAGATGTTGTAGGACCGACGGACCGAGCAGACGGAGGAACCGCGCTCATGTCGCGCCAACAGCTGACCCTGACCGAACTGGCACGCGTGGGATTCATCGAACTCGGCGAGGTTCGACGCCGACTCGGCGAGGTGCACGACCTGGGCGGCCCCGATCCGATTGAGCTTCTCCCGCTCCTTGGCAGGGCGGCGAGCCCGGATGCCGCGCTCGGCGCGTTGCTCGAGCTCCTCCGCCACGCGCCAGCGCCGGTGCTGGCCGTGCTGCGGAGCCCGGACGCGACCCTACGGCTCCTGCGCGTTGTTGGCGCTTCCAGCGGCCTGACCGAGTTCTTCCTGCGGCATCCGGACGAAATCGGGATTCTCGCCGAGGCCCGCGCGGCCCTGCCGGACGCTGACGAACTGACCGCCGACCTGCTGGACTCCGTCGGCGCCAGCGACGGCTTCGCGACCATAGTGGAGGACGCCGGCTGGGTGGCACTGCGCGTGCGCTATCGCCGGCGTCTCGCCGAACTCTCGGCCTTCGACCTCGAGCAGGACGACCCTGTGGCCGGGATCGACGCGGTGGCGCGCACCCTCGCCGACCTGGCCGCCGCCGCCCTCGAGGCGTCCCTGGCCGTGGCGCGCACCATGGCGTCCGGAGCGGTCGCGGCCCACGGCGTGTACCCGGTCGAGCAGGTCAGGGCCACGCGACTGGCCGTCATCGGCATGGGCAAGGCCGGCGCCACCGAACTCAACTACGTGAGCGACGTCGACGTGATCTTCGTGGCCGAGGGCGACGAGGAGGCCGGGCTCGGCAGCGCCAGGGCGGTCGACATCGCCACGCGGCTGGCGATCCTGATGATGCGCGGCATTAACGAGGCGGCGGTCGAACCCGAACTGTGGGAGGTCGATCCGAACCTGCGTCCGGAGGGCAAGGACGGGGCGCTCGTCCGATCGCTTGAATCGCACGTGGCCTACTACGAACGGTGGGCGAAGAGCTGGGAATTCCAGGCGCTGCTGAAGGCCCGGCCGCTCGTCGGCAACCGGGACCTCGGTGCCCGCTACATCGAGGCGGTCGCCCCCAAGGTGTGGACCAGCGCCAGCCGGGAGTACTTCGTCGAATCCGTCCAGCGCATGCGTGAACGGGTGACGAAAAACATCCCCGACGACGAGGTCGACGTGCAGCTCAAGCTCGGTCCCGGCGGCCTCAGGGACATCGAATTCACCGTGCAGCTGCTCCAGCTGGTGCACGGGCAGGACGACCCCGCCGTGCGGCAACGAGGCACACTGCCCGCCCTGGTGGCGCTGGCGGAGGCCGGATACGTCGGCCGCGCGGAGGCGGCCGAGTTCGCTCACGACTACCGCGTGCTCAGGCTGATGGAACACCGGCTGCAGATGGAGAAGCTGCGACGCACGCATCTTGTGCCGCGTGACGAGACGAGCCTGCGCATCCTGGCCAGAGCCACGGGCCTCGCGACGAGCGCGGCCCAACTCACAACGCGTTGGGCGGAGACCAAGCAAAGAGTCCGGGGCCTGCACGAACGCCTGTTCTACCGCCCGCTGCTCGCCGCGGTCGCCGCGCTGCCGGACGAGGGGCGGGTCCTGACGAGCGCCGAAGCCGAGGCCAGGCTCGCCGCCATCGGTTTCCGCAACCCGAAGGGGGCCCTGGGACACATCGCGGCTCTCACCGGTGGGGTGTCCCGCCGCGCCACGATCCAGCGCCACCTGCTGCCGGTGATGCTGCAGTGGTTCTCGGAGGGCGCCGACCCCGACTACGGCTTCCTTGCGTTCCGACGGCTCAGCGACAACCTCGGATCCACCTACTGGTTCCTGCGCAGCCTGCGAGACTCGTCCGGCGCGGCCCAACGCCTGACCCATGTGCTGTCCGCCTCACGCTTCGTCGGGGAACTTCTGGAGAAGATCCCCGAAGCCGTCGCCTGGCTGGAGGACGCAGACGACCTGCGGCCGCGGTCGCTCGCGGTGCTGCGTGAGGAGGCCCGCGCCGTGCTGGCGAGGCATGAGAGCCCGGATGCCGCCGCCTCCATCCTCCGCACGGCCAGGCGCCGGGAGATGCTCCGGCTGGCGTTCTCGGCGGTCCTGGGCCAGCTCACCGTGGAGGAACTCGCCGCCGCGCTGACCGACGTCACGGCTACGTTCATCCAAAGTGTTCTCGCGGCCATCCGCGGCACGGCGCTGGGCGGAGCAGAGGGCGCCGACTCGCCCGACGGGATCGAATTCGCGGTGATCGGCATGGGCAGGTTCGGTGGCGCCGAACTGGGCTTCGGCTCCGACGCCGACGTCATGTACGTCTTCCGGGCGGGCACCCTGGCGGGCGAGGTTGCCCATGACCGGGCGAAGTTCATCGTTCGTGAACTCAACCGTCTCACCGACGACAACCGTCTCCCGCTCGACCTCGATATCGGCCTCCGGCCAGAAGGTAAGAACGGTTCCGTTGCCCGCTCGCTCGACTCCTACGAGGCCTACTACCGCCGCTGGTCGCTCACCTGGGAGGCACAGGCTCTGCTGCGCGGCAGGGGAGTGGCGGGGGATGCCGAGCTCCTGCGCGATTTCGAGACGGTCGCGGACGCGGTGCGGTACCCGCTCGCGATCGCCGACCAGGAGGTGCGTGAGGTCAAGCGCATCAAGGCGAGGGTCGAGAACGAAAGACTCCCGCAGGCCGCGGACCCGAATCGCCACCTCAAGCTGGGTCGAGGCTCCCTCAGCGACGTGGAGTGGTTCGTGCAGCTGATGCAGCTGCAGCATGCCGCGACCATTCCGAGCCTCCGCACCACGTCCACCCTGCGTGCCCTGCAGGCTGCGGTCGAGGCCGACCTGGTGTCGGAGGCCGACGCTGCGACGCTGCGTGCCGCGTGGGTGTTCGCCTCGCGCGCCAGATCGGCCATCACACTGTGGACCAACAAGACCTCCGACGTGCTCCCGAACGACCGGGTGCAGCTCGACGGCATCGCCCGGGTGATGGAGTACCCGCCTGGTTCGGCGAATCAGCTGGAAGAGGACTACCTCGCGGTCACCCGGCGGGCGCGCGCCGTGTTCGAGCGTCTGTTCTACGGTCCGGTGGAGCGGGTGGGCCCCTCAACCGGCTAACGCCTCTGCGCCTGGGCCGGCATCCCTCCGAAAAGGACGGTCATTTTCGCCGTACCGGCCGTGTTGGCGGCCCAACGGGCCGGGCGAGCCAGAATCTCCGTCGTTTTCGGATACGGCCGCGCGTCGCGGGCGACGCAGAAGGGCCGCATCTCCGGGGAGAGGCGGCCCTTCTGCTGGTGTCCGGCGGGGTTTAGACGCCGTAGTAGAGCTCGAACTCGAACGGGTGCGGACGCTGCGCGAGCGGCTTGATCTCGTGCTCGCGCTTGTAGCCGATCCAGGTGTCGATCAGTTCGGGGGTGAACACGTTTCCGGCGAGCAGGAAGTCGTGGTCGGCTTCGAGCGCATCCAGGGCGGCCTCGAGCGCTCGGACGGACGGCGCAGTTCGGCTTCGGGAGGTCGACCCGCAGGCCCGTGAGCTGGCTGGAATCGTCCGTCGTGAAGCGATCGCTCGGGAACGGCGAGCCGGAC
>JBDTAA010000109.1:0-5285 GCA_039924805.1 Cryobacterium sp. | reverse complement strand
CACCCCGCGCCCGGCCCAGAACACCCGCACCAGGGTCGTCTCGATCCCGGCGGCGTTGCTGTAACCGAGACCGATCGCCGACCACGTCGGGCCGGGCCGCAGGTGCTTCGTCGCGAGCTCGCCGGAGGCCTCGTCGGCGTTGCGCGACCAGGCGCCCCGCACGTAGCTCAGCAGGGTGCGGTCGCGTCCTTTGGCCGCCGAGTCGCGGGCCGCCGCGTTAAGGTCGAGCCATTTGCCCGGCACGAGCACCACCGAGATAGCGTCGAGGAGCGAGGACTTACCAGACCCGGACGAGCCGGTAATGAGAAATCCGCGCTCCGAGACGGGCACCTCGTGGTAGCCGGAGAACGTACCCCAGTTGACCAGCTGCACCCGGTTCAGCCGGTGTTGGCCCGGATGCGGACGCCCGCCGTCGTTCTCGCGCCACAGTTCGCCCGTCTGCCCGGCGGCGAGTTGGTCGAAGTCGAATCCCTCGATGGTGGGCGTGTTGTCACTCATCGATTCCATCTCCATCGTCAATGTGGCCGTCCGCATCGGCGACGTCGCTGTCGCCGCTCGCCAACTGCGCGTAAGCCCCGGTCAGCGCCGCGATCTGTTCCGGTGGGAAGAGAATGCGCAGCACCGGAGAAACCTCGAAGCGCGTCTCGGTGCTGGTGGGCCGGAGAATGCCGTTGTCCCGCATCTTCTTCACCGCCGCGTTGATGCGTTTGAGCTGAATCGAGTGATCGGATGCCCCCTCCCGCTGGTAGGGCAGCAGCTGGGCGGCCATGTCCTCGAGCCCGACGATCGCGCGTTGGCCGGCTCCGCTCGCCGTGGACAACTCCTGGCGGAGGAAGAGCAGCAGCGCGCTGTCCACCAGCGTAAGCGGCACCCTCCGCAGGAGCTTCGGGAAGGTGACCTCTGACTCCTCCGCCTGTTGCGTGAATGCGATCCGGTCTTCGGCGTCGACGACGAGAGTGAGGAAGATCTCCGCGAGGTACTGGCGCACCGGCTGGTCATTGCGCATCAACGCCGACCACACCTTTTCGTCTGCGCTTCCGTCGAGGAAGGGCCCGCGCAGCAGCCGAACGAGGGCCCGCCGGGTGTCGAGATCGAACACTCCCGTGTCGCCGAGGAACAGCGCCCGCTCGTCGGCGTTGTCGGATGGTTCCGCGGCATCCGTCTCGGGCGCATCCGCTTCGGGCGCATCCGTCTCGGGCGCATCCGTCTCGTGCGCGGGTGAGTTGAGGTCGTCGGTCATGACTACGGTTCCTGCTCTGAAGTGGGAGTGGGTCGGCTGAACAGAATGCGTGGCACCCGGGCGAACCGGGCGGGTTCGGTGCCCCACTCGACGACGTCGGTCTGACCGGCAACCTCCACGGTTTCCCTTCCTGTTCGGTCCTGCAATGCAATGTAGACGAGGCCGACGACACTGCCGAATCCCTGCGACGCCGGGAAGCGCGTGAGCACGTCGGCGATGCTCGCCACCGCGACGTCGTCAAGCGTTCGTGCAACGTTGTTCTGGAGTTCCCGGAGGTCGATTTCGCTTTCACGGATGATCGCTCGGATCTCGTCGAGGTCTATCTCGTGCACGGCCGATTCCGTGAGCGCGTCTGGCCGTTCCCCGTCGTCGGTGTATGGCATCCATTGGCCAACCGACGAGAGGCGAGCCGTACTGAGGCCCAGCTCGAAGCCGATCGGCCGGTGCAGCGGAACGGTTTCGCTCAGCGCGCTGAATTGCCGCTGGGCCGCGGTGAGCAGGCGGGAGACCGTGCGCTCCTCCTCGTATTCGCGGCGCTGCACGAAGGAGCGCAGCGACCGCGACAACGACACGTAGACGTCATGCACCTCACCGCCGCGCTGAATCAGGCTCGGCACCAGGTAGCGCAGGAACTCGCGTTGCGCGGTGGTCAGCGCGCCGACGAAGCCGCGGCTCAGCACGGTCTCTATCGCGGCGTCGAGCCCGGCACTGCGCTCGAGGTCAATCAGCAACGCGTAGAACGCCTCGAAGCTGCGGCCGGCCTCCTGCTCGGAGAGCACGTCGACCCCCCGGAACAGCGCGTCGAGCACCTCGCCGCGTCCACCCTCGTTCTCGATGATGTCCTTGCGAAAACGAATATTCAGACGCTCGATTTCGCGCCGTACCCGCGCAAAGTCGGCGGGCAGCTGATCAGCGAGCGAGAGGATGTCTCGCACCCGTTCCAGGGCGACGCGACGGTCGATCACCCCGGAGCGGCCGTCTCGAATCGCACCGATCCGTTCGTCGATTCGGTCTCGCTCCTTCACGAGGGCGTCGATGCGGGACGCCACGTTCTCGTCAGTGTCGACGACCAGCTGGTCGAGCTGGGCCATCACCGTGGTCAGGCGGCTTTCGGTCGCGGCCTTGGGCGGAGTCTCGAGATCGGCAACGATTCCGATGGCTGCGAGGCCTTCGCTTGACAGTTCGTACGTCTCCTCCCCTCCCGTGGCCCCAGGGCGCCGTTCGAGGAAGCCGTCGGACAACCAGGCGGCGCAATACTGCTGGGCGGTCTGCGGCAAGGTATAGCCGCCGTCGCGGAGAGCGGCCAGGTCGTCTTCGATGCGTTCGAACAGGATCGGCGCCGACACTCGGCGCTCGCCCGAGTCCACGAAGTTGTTGCGCAGCACGACGATTGTCAGGTGCGCGTTCTGGGTGCGCAGCAGCAGCCAGGCGGCTTCCTCGCTCAACCGTCGAAGCCGCGCGGCCGACTGCACGATCTGCGCCGCTGTGAGACCCATTCGATGAGGATACCGTTCAAGCTGGACGGGCATCCACGGCGCACCCGCAGCACCTATCGAAAGAGCGTCACTCCCGGTCGCCGGTGCGAGTCGGCGTCAGCGGTCCAGGCTGTCACGCACAACCGTGCGGCGACCGGCAGGTACAGCTGATCGCGCAGCGAATGCCCTTCGCCCCTCGAAGGTCTGGATCCGTGGACGGTGGCGTCGAGTCGATAGGGTCGCTGGACAGCGTTCCCCGGCAGTCAGCGCCATGAGGTGGTCGATGAGCTCGGACACCGGCCATACGGGTCGCGTGTGCCGGCCGCACAGGGTGCGAGCGTCCTGGCGAGCTCCCCCTCGACACAGCTGCTGAAATCCCTCGACCGCGCGCCCTGTGTAGCGCCGGTTGCCACAAGAACCTTCATGATCTTTCTCCTTGTTCTCGGCACGAGCGTCAGTGAGTAGATACGGAACGCTAGCGGCAGCCCCCGACATCGCTGCGCGCGTCCGAGATCCAGGCGCCACGGCATCGACGGGCTGCTCGCACTGGGTTTCCCCGACGGCTTCACGAATTACTCTGAGTCGGGTACGCTATATCTACTTAGATATACGAAGGAAGGATCCCGACCATGAGCGCTTCCACCCTGCTTCGCGCCGCACGCCGCAGCAGCGGGCTCAGCCAGGGTGTTCTTGCCGCTCGGGCACAGACAAGCCAACCGAATGTTTCGACCATTGAAGGTGGAACGAGGATCCCCACTGTCGACACTCTCGAGCGACTGCTGAGCCGAACCGGACACCGCCTGATCGCCATCCCGGGGGGCAGGCCTGACGCGGTGGAGTCGGCAGATCGAATCGCGACGTCGCTGCGCGACATGCGACGCGATTCAGCGTTCCGCGCGTTCCTCGACTATTCGGATGGATTAGCCGCCACGCACGGAGTCAACCGGGTCGTACTGACGGCGGCGGAGCCTTTCCCAACCGGGTCACCGGCTTGGGACGCCGCGATCGCGGCAGTGACTGAATTCCGCCTAAACGAGGAGAGTCTGCCCAAGCCCGGCTGGATCGGCTCTTCCGACCGCACCCTCCCACATCCTGCGACACCGCACTTGGGTGTGTATGACATTGAGCCCGATGTCGCGAACGTCGCACCCGAGTTCCTTCGCCGCAACGTGCTCATTGAGCGCGGCACGCTGGCCAGCGTCTAAATGGCAGGCCCACTTGATCGGGATGACCTCATCAATGGGTTGCGCGAGATTATCCTGCGAGCGCACCAGCAGAACATCACCGGAGTGTCGATCAGGATTGTCGGAGGCGCGGCACTACAAATCGCGTATTTCGACCGTCCCACTACGGCCGACCTTGACGCCAAGATCGAGCCCCTCGACACGGTCATCGCCATTGCCGAGGAGATCGCGCGCGAGCGCGACTGGCCGCTGGATTGGCTCAATGACAAAGCAACCATGTTCATCCCCAGCTGGGGGCGCACGGTGGATTGGGAACCCATTTTCGACGACGAGAGCGTCTCTATTTCAGTTGCACCGATCGAGGCGCTACTTGCGATGAAGCTCCTTGCCAGCGCGAGCCGGCCGGGTCGAGATACGGACGATATCGTCAACCTCCTTCGCCTGAACAACATCGCCACGATCGACGACGCCGAAGCGCTCTTTGAGTCGTTCTACCCGGGGGACGCACTTGCCGGCCGTACGATCGCGTTGCTTGAACGGATCTTCTCAATCGGTCTCCCCCCGGCACCGCCCACACCTCCGCGCCCGGATTTCAACTAACAACACGGTCGCCTGCCGTAATCTTCACAAATAGCGAGGGCGCTCTGGGACGGCGACGCCGATCTTATCCACAGCTTCACGCCCTATCGGCTGGGAGACTTCCCGCCCACTACCGTCGTCGCATGATCATCGAAGCGGGCTACGACCTTCTGCAACTCATCCACCCCCAACTCTTTGCCGATGATGCAAGCCGTCGCGCCCTCTGGGTCATGGCCATGGACGAAGACCTGCGCTACCTCTTCACTCGGAAGGTGCGTGACGTCGTTCCCGGGACGTTCGAAGACGCAGTCCCGGACCTCGCTGCCGCCCTTCGCAGTGACCCGTTTCGGCCGCACTACTTCGTGCTGGCGCACATGGTGCCGAGCATGGGATCTGGCATCGACGAGAAGGTCCACCATGAGGACGCACATATCCGCTCCGCGCCGGCGCTGGCCGGGTACCAGCTCCTCGGTCGCATGGTCTTCGATGGCGAGAACCTCTACTCCAGCGCACCGCGATACACCTTCCGCGACTATGTCGGTCGCGAAGATCTCCCCCGAGCCGCGGTGATTCCGGGGCCGCATGAATACCTCAGATGCACCTGCCTGGCCTGCGCCCAGTACGAGGCGAAGCTGGCAGCTGGACGGATGCGTCATCGGGTTTCGGACCTCCCCGAAGAGTCGGCCGGCTAAACGGCGGGTTCGGCCCAGGCCGCACCTAATCACTTTCCAGCGATCGTCGACGCGCTCGACGGCAACACCGGCGGCCGATCTCGCGCCGCGCGGGTGCTGCGCCGCTTCGCGGGTG
>JBDTAA010000108.1:0-8462 GCA_039924805.1 Cryobacterium sp. | reverse complement strand
AATATCGACGTCCAGGCGGCCGACTTCGACAGTCGGATCGCCGCTCTGCCCGCCTCCGGAGACTACGTGGTCTACTGTCGCTCGGGCAACCGCTCGGCATCGGCCGCGGCCCGGATGGGCAAGCTCGGATACGCCGGTGTCACGGATGCCGGGAGCATGTCGGACGCCGCCGCTGCCACGGGGCTGGCCGTCGTTGGCGCGCCGTAGCCGATGCATTAGGCCATCGCCGGGCGCACGATCATAACCGGGCATTCTGCGTGGTGGGCGAGGTGTGTGGGCGCCGAACCGGGCGGCAGGTCCGCGGCCGTGGCGGCGTCCAGCAGCGCCGCCGCGGGGAGCTCTCGACAAAACGTCCGGTGGTGTTCGCGCCGCCGCCGGCGAGGATCGTGCGGCGCTCGGGAATGGATCGCTGGAGTCCACCGGCGTCGCCTCTCCGGTCGCCTAGGAGACGGCTTGTTGCGCGGCGACGCTGGCGTGTACGGCGTCCATGTCCAGGCTCCGAACGCCCGCGATGAGCTCGTCGAGGGAGGACGCGTTCATTGCGCCGGGCTGAGAGAAGACGAGCACCTTGTCGCGGAAGGCCATCAGGGTCGGGATGGAACGGATGCCGGCGGCCGCGGACAGGCCCTGTTCTGCCTCGGTGTCGACCTTGGCGAAGACGATGTCGGGGTGCTTGTCGGAGGCGGCGGAGAAGGTCGGCGCGAACATGCGGCAGGGGCCGCACCAGCCCGCCCAGAAGTCCACCAGTACGATGCTGTTGGCGGTGATGGTGGCGTCGAAGGTTGCCTCGGTGATGTCGATGGTAGCCATGAACCGAGAATATACCCCATGGGGTATCCTTGGCAAGGGTGCACCGGGACAGGTCGCCGCAGAGCGCGTGCGAAACCGAGACTGCATCCAGAAGGGCACCGTCATGCACAAGGGCACCGTCATGGAGATGACCACGAAACAGGGCGCCGAGCGGCCGACCGCGCTGTGATCGTTGCGGCACTGGCGCTCGGGCTGATCGTTGGGGCGTTGCTGGGTCTGGTCGGCGGTGGCGGGTCGATCCTCGCTGTGCCTGCCCTGGTCTACGGCGTCGGGCTGCCCTTGGCCGAGGCCATTCCCACCTCCCTGATCGTCGTCGGGGCGGCCTCGGCCGTGGCCGTGCTGCCGCGACTGCGCGGGGGCGTGAACTGGCGCATCGCGGCCATCGTCGGGTCGGCAGGCGTGGCCACCGCCTACCTCGGCACGATGGTCAATCGACTGCTTGACCCGCGACTTCTGCTCGGGGTATTTGCGGTCATCATGGTCATTGCCGGCGTCCGGATGTTCTTCCCGAACAGGTCAGCCGGTGGGCCCTGCGCGCTGCCGAATGGAGGGACCAACTGGCGCAGCTGCCTGCCCAGAGCGCTGGCCACGGGCGCCGTCGTCGGTTTCCTGACCGGGCTGCTCGGCGTCGGCGGGGGATTCCTGATCGTGCCCGCGCTCACCCTGATTCTCGGGCTGCCGATGGGGGTGACGATCGGCACCTCGCTGGTCATCATCGTCATCAACTCCGTTGCCGGCTTCACCGCGCACCTGGGCGATGTGCAGATTGACTGGGCCGTCGCGGGAGCCTTCGCCGCCACGGCCATGGCCGCGTCGCTCGTGGCCGGTCGGCTCGGACGGCGCCTGTCGGACGCCGCCCTCAAGCGCGGCTTCGCCGTGCTCGTGCTCATCGTCGCGGTCTACGTGGCCGTGAAGGCCGTTATCGGGTAAGGCTGTTCAGCGAGTGCGGGCCCGGGCGGCGGCCGCCCGCCCGGCCGACCAGACCACGATGATGCCGGCCAGGGTCATGGTGGCCAGGCCGAGTCCGGAGTAGCCGACCGCGTTCAGCATCAGGCCGGAGAGCGCGCCGCCCACGGCCCCGACCGTGTTCATCGACAGGTCGGAGAAGCCCTGCAGCGCGGCGCGATCGTGAACCCCGACGGCTTCGGCGACGAGTGCGGAGCCGGAGATGACGGATGCCGACCAGCCCAGGCCGAGCAGGATCAGGCCCACGGTCATCGCGGTGCTGGACTCCGAGGCCAACCAGAAGGTCGTCAGGGCACCCAGCAGGATCGCCTGTCCGGCGAGGATGACCGGCACGCGGCCCACCCGGTCGGCCAGCCAGCCGAAAACGGGGGAGAGGGCGTACATCCCGGCGACATGAAGGCTGATCGTGAGACCGACGACAGTCAGCGTCGCACCGTGGTCGCGCAGATGCACCGGCGCCATCGCCATCAGCGCCACCATGGTGGCATGGCTCGAGGCGATAACGGCCACGGCGTAGCGCGCGGCGGGGTTCGAGCGCACAATGGCCAGCCCCCCTCGGCGTTCGGGCGGTGAGGCGTCGACTTCTCGGGCCGCGAGGGCGGTCATCAACGGATCGGGGCGCAACCCGATGGAGTAGACCACGGCCGCAGCGACGGTAGCCAGAAGGGAGAAGGAGAAGGCGCCCGTCAGTGGGGGCAGCCCAATTGCCGCACCCACGACTTCGCCGGGACCGAACAGATTGGGACCGAGCACGGCCCCGATCGATGTGGACCAGACGACGATTGACAAATCACGGGCCCGGAACCTTGTGCTCGCCAGATCGGTTGCGGCGAATCGCGCCTGCAGGTTCGTGGCCGCTCCCGCGCCCAGTAGGCCGAGGGCGAGCAACAGGAGCGGGAAGGTGTCGGCCGCGGCCGCGGTGATCGCCAACACGGCGCCCAGCCCGGCGAGGAGTGAGCCGGCCGCCAGGGACAGGCGGCGCCCGCGGGCCTGGGCCAGGCGCGCCAATGGCACCGCGGCGAGTGCGGCGCCCAGGGTGCTCATGGTCGCGGCCATGCCGGACCAGGCGCTGGACCCGGAAAGCTGGGCCGCCAGCAGGGCGCCGAGCGACAGGGTTGCCCCCATGCCGATGCCGCCCAGGATCTGGCCCGCGATGAGGACCCGGACGACCTTGCGCTGGAGCGGTGAGTGATCGAGCGAGTCGGTCGGCAAACCAGTGGCGCTGCCGGCAACCATGAGGGACTCCCTTGTTGTGACCGATACGTCAGTTCACCCCAACGAGGGTACTGCTGGATCGGGATTGGCGCCACAGTTCAGGACAGGGCGAGGTACAGCCTTTCGAGCTCCGCCACGTTCATAACCTTATCGCCCGGCTCTCCGGGTTCGGTGAGGTCATCCGCCATGCTCATGCCACCGTTGCTTCTGCTCGTCAGCTTGCCTCTCCCTGAAATACCCCGTACGGTATAACGATTCCCCTATGGGGCATGGAACGGGACGGAGCAACCAGGCATGCGCACTGGAAGATCACACGCAGCAGGTCCGCGCATTCTCGTCGCGGCCGTTCGCCGCTGGCCCGAACGTCGCTGGTGGACCGCCCTCGCGACCGCGGCGTTCACTGTCGTGTTCATCGCCGTCCCCACCGACCTCATCAACACGGCGATCTTCGCGCGACAGGTTCCGCCGACCGTGTGGTCGTGGCCGGTCCTCGTCGTCAGCGCAATTCTCGCGGGCCTGGTCACTGCAACGTACGTCGCCTATCCCGAGGGGGCCGCGCCCCGGCGCACGGAGGGCCGCCTCGGCCTGGCGGGCTGGACGATCACTTTCTTCGCGGTCGGCTGCCCGGTCTGCAACAAGCTCGTTCTCCTCGCCCTCGGAACGACCGGAGCGATGCGGTTCTTCGAGCCCGTGCAGCCCTACCTTGCGGCTGCGTCCGTCGTCCTGCTCGGCTGGGCACTGTATGCGCGAGTCAGCCGGGAGAGCTCCTGCCGACTCCCCGCTGACGTCTCGTACACTGACACGGCCGCCAACGCGGCCACCGAACAGGAAGCCGAGCATGCTCACTGACCTTCGCACCTGGCAGGCAAGCCGCCGCAGGATCGCTACCGGTGTTGCACTGGCGGCCTTCGCTCTGCTGGTCCTGGCTTCGGGCATCGTCAACGTCGCCGACGGCGCCCTCTCTCTTCCCGGGCCGTGGTGGGCCTCTGCGGCCGCCGCGGCGGGTGCCATCCTGATCGGGCTGATCGGCGCCAGCTACGTCGGAACGCCAATCGGCGCGGACGCCACCCTCTGCGACACTCGCTGGCCCGTCCTGGGATTGATCGCGCTGTACCTCGCGAGTGACCTCCGCACGGCGGTTCCCCTGATTACGGGGATTGCTCGCCCGGCCATCACCATCGCGGCCATCGCGCTGCTGGTCTGGGCGCTACTCGAACGGCTGCGGAGCGAGCGTCGCGCCGTTGCCGACGACGGGGAGGTCTGCACCACATGCCGTCCGGTGTTTCCCAGGGCGTCGGGCCGGTCCTGACCCGTCTGACTAGGGCGCGGGTTGGCGGATCAAGCCGCCAAACCGGCGGTCCAGGCCCTCGTAAGCGTTGACGTTCGCCGAATTAGTGTGGGTCCCGCATCGCTGGCAGTGGAACCAGATCTCCTGATCTTCGAGGGTCACTATCGCTGGATCGAGCATGCGCATGCAGCCATCGCAGCCGCATTCCTGGCACCGGGGGTTCAACATCCGTTCCCTTCGTTCGTTGGCGTGACCCTATCCGAACCGGGGACAATCCGCTCGGTCGCCGCGCGTGGCGTCGGCCTACCCGTGGCATGTCCGCGGGGCTACTCTGTTGACTTTGAGGCCGTGCGCGCCCGGCCGGGCCGCGTGCTCGGAACTCCTGACGATTGGCCTGCCGGAACAAAGGAGTACGTCATGTCCGACACGATGAACACGTTGCAGGTCAAGTCTCTCGACTCTCCCGACGAACGCCGAGCACCGGAAAAGACCCAGATGGGCGTCAACCATCTCGGCGACTACACGATCGGCCGGATGGTGATGCAGCCCGGCTGGACCTGGTCGGCATGCATCAAGCCCATCGTGCACACGGAGACATGCCAGCTCCTGCACGTGGGCTACTGCGTCTCCGGAATGCTCGAAACGGAGCTGGATGACGGCACGAAAGCCACCATCACGGCGGGCGATTCGTACACGATCCCGCCGGGTCACGACGCCAGGGTCGTTGGCGATGAGGCCTGGGTGGGAATCGAGTTCGCCAGTGCCGCCGAGTACGCAGCGCCAACCTCGTAGGGCCCGTCCAGCCCCATGACGACGTCGCCGTTGGTCCTCGGCCCGATGCTGCGCTACGTCGACGACACGTCGGCGAGCATCTGGTTCGAGACGCGCGAGGCTGCGGGTGTCGTCGTCACAGCCGGGGGCCGCTCCTGGTCTGCGCGCACATTCGCCGTACACGGACACCACTACGCCCTTGTCGAGGTGAGCGGGCTGGAACCCGGCACGGTCACGCCATACAGCGTGCGGATCGACGGGATGGACGTCTGGCCCGCGCGGGACTCCTCGTTCCCCGCGTCCGTCATTGCCACGCTCGGGAAAGGCAGTCGGCTGCGGCTCTCGTTCGGTTCCTGCCGCACGAGCGTGCCGCACGATGCGGGTGGCAATCGAACGCACGGCGTTGACGCGCTGAGGGCCTATGCGCTCACCATGGCCTCAAGCGGACAGCATCCCGATTGGCCGGACCTCATGCTCTTTCTGGGCGACCAGGTTTATGCGGACCTGACCAGTGAAGCCATGCAGGAGTTCATCAGCGCTCGCCGGGACATCACCCAGCCGCCCGGCACGGAGCTGGCCGACTACGAGGAATACGCGCACCTCTACGGCCTGGCGTGGTCAGACGAGGCGAACCGCTGGCTGCTCTCCACCGTCCCGATCGCGATGATATTCGACGACCACGATGTGCGCGACGACTGGAACGCCTCGCTGAGCTGGAAGCGGAAGATGGAGGCCACCTCCTGGTGGCGCGGACGAATCGTGGCAGGGCTGGCTTCGTATTGGGTCTACCAGCACCTCGGCAATCTCTCGCCGAGGGACAGGGCCGACGACGAGATCTGGCGGAGAATCGCGCTGCACTCAAGCGACGACCAAACAGGCGCCGAAATCGATCTCAGCTCGGTCCTCGACGAGTTTGCCGAACGGTGCGACAGGGAGCCAGCCGGCTACCGGTGGAGCTACTGCCGGGACTTCGACGACGTGCGGTTGATCGTCGTCGATTCCCGCGCGGCCCGTGTACTCGACCCCGAGCGGCGGGCTCTGCTCGACGACAAAGAATCGGAGTGGTTGGACGGCCGCATGCAGGGCGGATTCCGGCATCTCCTTGTCGGGACCTCCCTGCCCTTCCTTCTCCCGTCCGGGCTGCACCACATGGAGTCGTGGGACGAGGCGATTTCGGAGGGCGCCTGGGGCAGGCTCGCCTCCGGCCTGGGCGAGAGGCTCCGACAGGCCCTCGATCTTGAGCACTGGGCGGCGTTCCAGAGGAGCTTCCGGACGATGGCGGCCATGGCCGTCGAGGTGGCCGACGGAAGGCGAGGAAGGGCGCCGGAGACGGTCACGTTCCTCTCCGGCGACGTGCACTTCTCCTACGTCTCAGAGGTGGAGAGATTCTCCGGCAGCCGCATCATCCAGGCCGTCTGCTCGCCCATCAGAAATCCGCTGCCCGTGTTCATGCGTTCCTTCTCGGCACTCGTGTCTTATGGGATTGCCACGAGGCTGAGCGGCTGGCTGGCCCGCTCGGCCGGGGTTGCCCGCCTGCCCTTCCGCTGGGCGGGGATCACGGGGCCCTGGTTCGAGAACTCCCTCGCGACCCTTGCAGACACGCCAGACGGTCTGAAACTCTGGTGGGTGTCAGGCGTCGTCAATCACGGAGACGAGCTGAATCCGAGCGCAAAAGAAATCGCCGGGATCCTCATAGCCCCCAGAAATTCCGGGTGACACGAGCGAGAAGGAAACGCAACTATGGCATTCATCACGGTTGGTCAGGAAAACAGCACCGGTATCGAGCTCTACTACGAGGACCACGGCACCGGCCAGGCCGTCGTGCTCATCCACGGCTACCCGCTTGACGGGCACTCGTGGGAGAAGCAGTCGACGGTGCTTCTGGCGGCGGGCTACCGGGTGGTCACCTACGATCGGCGCGGCTTCGGCGCATCGAGCCAGCCGACAGAGGGGTACGACTACGACACGTTCGCGGCGGACCTGAACACCGTGTTGACCACCCTCGACCTGCGCGACGTCGTTCTGGTGGGATTTTCAATGGGCACGGGGGAGCTCGAACGGTATGTGGGCGCCTACGGCACGGAACGCGTATCGAAGCTCGTCTTCCTGGCGTCGCTCGGGCCCTGCCTGCTCCTGGCCGATGACAACCCCACCGGCGTGCCGCAATCCGTCTTCGACGGTATTGCCGACGCGGCGACGACGGACCGATTCGCCTGGTTCACCGGCTTCTTCCAGAACTTCTACAACCTCGACGAGAACCTGGGCAGTCGAATCAGCGAGGAGGTCGTGCGCGCAAGCTGGAACGTCGCCGTGAACGGCTCGCCCATCGCGGCCTACGCCGTCGTGCCTACCTGGCACGAGGATTTCCGCTCTGACGTCGTGAAGATCCGGGAGTCGAGGCTGCCGGCACTCATCGTGCACGGCGACAACGACCGAATCCTCCCCATCGACTCCGCTGGACGCCCGTTCCACGAGGCCCTCCCCGACGCGGAATACGTGGAAATTGCCGGAGCCCCGCACGGCATGCTCTGGACCCACGCCAGCGAAATCAACGGCCTTCTCCTGGCGTTCCTGGCCAGCTGAAACAGCGGGCGCCCCAGCGGGCGTACTCTCAAGCCATGAAGCGTGCGGTCGCGGTGGGTCTGGTGTCCCTGCAATTTCTTCTGCTCGCGACGTTGGTGTTCCTGCCGCGCGGATCCCTGTGGCCCGTCGGGGGAGGCTTGCTGGCGGCCTCCATCGCCGTCGGGGTGTCCGGCGTGGTCATCGCCGTGATGGGAGCGTCTGGCCTGGGACAGGCCTTGACGGCGAGTCCGATACCGCGGGAGCACGCGACGCTAGTCACAAGCGGCGTCTACGGCGTGGTTCGGAACCCGATCTACACGGGGCTCATGACGGCGGGCCTCGGCCTCGTGATGTTCGGGGCATCGGTGTGGCACATCCTCGCCTGGCTGGCCCTCGTGCTGCTGCTGTCCGTAAAGACGCGGTGGGAAGAGCGGATGCTCGTGACGCAGCATGCCGACTACCGCGAATACGGGGCCCGCGTGGGTCGTTTCGTGCCGGGTCTTGGCAGAATGAGCCCGCCGGGGTGATCTGGCCATCGCCGTCTCGGCATTTCGGGTAACGAATCCCCGCGGAATACGTTGCCTCAATAATGACTATCCCGCTCTCCATTCTTGACCTGGCCCCGATCGCACCGGGGCAGACCGCGCGGGAGAGTTTCACGGCGAGTGTCGCCCTCGCCCAGACCGCCGAGAAGCACGGCTACACGCGCGTCTGGTACGCCGAGCACCACAACATGCCGACGATCGCGTCGTCGGCGACCAGCATCATCATCGGGCATGTCGCCGCGCAGACGTCCTCCATCCTGCTCGGGGCGGGCGGGGTCATGCTGCCCAACCACTCGCCGCTCGTG
>JBDTAA010000107.1:0-7544 GCA_039924805.1 Cryobacterium sp. | reverse complement strand
ACGGGCACCAGCCGGTCGACAAGGGCGGGTGCGAGGCTTTCCATGCCCTCGACGGGGATACCCTCGGCGAGTTTGGCGAGCATGCCGGCCAGGCTCGGGAACTCGTGCTGCATCTCCCGGGCGCGCTGCCGCACGGCGGGGCTGAGCAGCATCTCCCGGCTCGGCGGCAGGCTGATCGAGTCGACCGGTTCGGGCAGGGATCGCTGGTCGGCGACCGAGAACGCGCGGATCTGCTCGACCTCGTCGCCGAAGAACTCGATCCGGTGCGGATGCGCCGCCACCGGCGGGAAGACGTCGAGGATGCCGCCGCGCACGGCGAACTCGCCACGCCGGGTGACCATGTCGACCCGGGCGTACGCGACGTCGACGAGCTGGCGCGTGATCGCGGCGAGGTCGTGACCGCGGGCACCGGCGGCCAGGTGGATCGGTTCGTAGTCGGTGAGGTTGTCGGCCACGGGTTGCAGGGCGGCGCGCACGGAGGCGACCACGATGAGGGGGCGGCGGGCGGCCGGCTCGGTCTCCTGCCACTGGCGCATCCGTCGCAGGGCGTGCAAGCGGTTGCCGACGATCTCGGCGCTCGGGCTCAGGCGCTCGTGCGGGAGCGTCTCCCACGCGGGGAAGTCGAGGATCTCTGCGTCGGTGGCGAAGCAGCCGAGATTCTCCCGCAGCGCCTCCGACTCGCGGCCGGTGGCGGTGATGACGAACAGGGCCTCTGCGTGGCCCAGACGGGCGCGTTCGGCCATCAGTGCGGCCAGCAGCGGCGCCCGAAGCCCCTCGGTCAGGGAGAAATCGACATCCCTGTCCGCGAATTCGAGGGCCGATTCACACGTGGAGGCGCGCGAAAGCGCTGAAATCAAGCCCGAAAGGATCACCGGCTCAGTCTACCGGCGACGACGGCGGGGCTTCAGGCGGTGTGGAACTTGAGCTGGGCGGCCGTGAGGCCATCCGCCGCGATGAGTTCCACGGCGTCCGCGGCGTCCGAGAGAAGGTTCGGCAGGACGGCGCGCTCGGTCGAGGCGAAGTCCTTGAGCACGAAGTCGGCCGAGGGCTGCCGCCCGGGGGGACGGCCGATCCCGATCCGCACCCGGATGAAGTCGTTGGTGCCGGTGGCCGCGATGATGTCGCGCAGGCCGTTGTGGCCGCCGTGGCCGCCGCCGAGCTTGAGCTTGACGGTGTCGAACGGGATGTCGAGGTCGTCGTGCAGCACGACCAGGCGCGACGCGTCCATCGAGTAGAAGCGCAGCAGTGCCGCGACCGGGCCGCCGGACACGTTCATGTACGTGTTCGGCTTGGCCAGGACGAGCTTGGGGCCGCCCGGGTTGCTGCGGCCCTCTGCCACCGTCGAATTCGTGCGGTGGCTCTTGAAATTCGCCGACATCCGGTTGGCGAGCTCGGCCAGGACCATCTCGCCGACGTTGTGTCGGTTGCCTGCGTAGCCGGGCCCGGGGTTACCGAGCCCGACTACGAGCCAGAGATTCGCGTCCAGGGAATTCCTCCGCCTTCGGCGAAACCAGCCGAAAATTATTCGGCGGACTCGGTGGACTCGGCGGCCTCGTGCTCTTCTTCGGCGATCTCGGCGGCCGCGGCATCCGCTGCCTCGATGCCCTCGTCGGTGCCACGCGGGGTGTGCACGTAGATGACGAGCATGTCGGGGTCGGACATGAGCGTGGCGCCCTTGGGCAGCTCGATGTCCTTGGCGTGGATCTGGGCGCCGTCTTCGAGGGCCTCGATGGAGACGACGACGTTCTGCGGGATGTTCGTGGCTTCGACCTCGAGGAGGAGGGTCTTGGCGTCGAAGTCGGCGATGGTGCCGGCGAACGACTCACCTTCGACGTGAACCGGAACGTCAACCTGCACCTTTTCGCCCTTGCGGACGACGATCAGGTCGAGGTGCTCGATGATCTGGCGGACCGGGTCCTTCTGCACGTCCTTGACCAGGGCCAGCTGGGTCTTGCCGTTGATATCCAGCTCGAGGATGGCGTTGGCGCGGCGCAGGATCAGCGCGATGTGGTGCGCGGGGAGGGAAACGTGCACCGGGGTGGTGCCGTGGCCGTAGATGACGGCCGGGATCTTGCCCAGGACGCGCAGCTTGCGGGCAGCGCCCTTGCCGAAGCTCTCGCGGAGCTCGGCGGCGACCTGATAGCCGGTGGAATCTTTCGACATGGTGTTACTCCTTGCGGACCGCTACAGCCCAGATTGTGTGTGTACTGGTTCAACTCGAACGCATGTTCGCGTGAGGAAAGGCCGTAGGTCTCGTCCGCCGCGTCGATTACGGATGCCGCCTGGCCGGTTGCCCGGGTGAGTGGAATCCCTCGCCGAAGTTCAACTGCCAAGTCTAGCAGCAGGGTTCTACCAGTCGTGTGCATGTGCCCCGGAGACGCGTCGAGTGGATATTCTGAAGGTTCGCACCCGACCGGCGGGTGATCGAGGAGGCAACAATGGCGCAGCAGCGCACAGCAAACATCGGCGTAGTCGGACTGGCGGTGATGGGTTCCAATCTCGCCCGCAACCTGGCCAGCCGCGAGGGCAACATCGTCGCCGTGTACAACCGCTCCCCCGAGCGCACCCGCCTGCTCACGACCGAGCACCCCGAGGCGGGCTTCGTGGCATCCGAGACGATCGAAGAATTCGTGGCGTCGCTGCAGCAGCCGCGCACGGCAATCATCATGGTTCAGGCCGGTAAGGGCACGGATGCCGTAATCAGCCAGCTGACCGAACTGTTCGAGCCGGGCGACATCATCGTCGACGGCGGCAACGCGGACTTCCACGACACCATCCGCCGCGAGGAGGCCGTCAGGGCCACCGGCGTGAACTTCGTCGGCGCCGGCATCTCCGGCGGCGAGGAGGGCGCCCTCAAGGGGCCGAGCATCATGCCCGGCGGCTCGGTCGAGGCGTACAAGACCCTCGGCCCGATCCTCGAATCCATCGCGGCCGTCGTCGACGGCGTGCCCTGCGTGACGCACGTGGGCACGGATGGCGCCGGCCACTTCGTCAAGATGATCCATAACGGCATCGAGTACGCCGACATGCAGCTCATCGCCGAGGCCTACGACCTGCTCCGCAAGGTCGCGGGGCACTCCCCCGCCGCCATCGCGGAGGTGTTCACCGAGTGGAACTCCGGCGACCTCGAGAGCTACCTGATCGAGATCACCGCTGAGGTGCTCCGCCAGGTCGACGCGACGACCGGCAAGCCATTCGTCGACATCGTGCTCGACGAGGCCGGCTCGAAGGGCACCGGCGTCTGGACCGTGCAGAACGCGCTCGACCTGGGCGTGCCCGTCGGCGGCATCGCCGAAGCCGTCTTCGCCCGCGCCGTGTCGAGCCACCCGGAGCAGCGCGTCGCGTTCCGCGCCATCGTAGACGCCCGCCCGGAGATCGCCGTTGTCGGCCACACCTTCGAGGATGACGTGCGCCAGGCGCTCTACGCCTCCAAGGTCGTCGCGTACGCCCAGGGCTTCGACGCGATCATCGCCGGAGCGGAGAAGTACGGCTGGAAGATCGATAAGGGCGCCATCGCCACGATCTGGCGCGGCGGCTGCATCATCCGCGCCCAGTTCCTCAACCGCATCGTCGACGCCTACGCGAACGACCCGTCGATCCCGACGCTGCTCGTCGACCCGTACTTCGCCTCGGCCGTTGCCGACGGTGAGGCCGCGTGGCGCCGGATCGTCTCGACGGCCGCTCTATCGGGAATCCCCGTTCCCGGCTTCGGGTCGGCGCTGAGCTACTTCGACTCGCTCGCGAGCGACCGTCTGCCGGCCGCCCTTGTGCAGGGCCAGCGTGACTTCTTCGGCGCGCACACCTACAAGCGCGTCGACCGTCCCGGAACGTTCCACACCCTCTGGTCGGGCGATCGCAGCGAGGTCGAGTCCGCGGGCTCCTCGCACTAGCGCGCACTCCGCCGAGTTTGACCGTTCCGGTCGAGCTTGCCCGGTGTGCCGGGCAAACTCGACCGGAAGAGGCAAACTCGGCGGGCGCGGCGTCAGGTTCTCGGATCGAACAGGGTTTGCGATACTGGAACGGTGAGCGAGCACCCCGAACTCTCCGAATATGAGCCGCACGACGCGCGACCCCTGCGCAGCCGGCACACGACGACCATGATGCGCGTCGTCGTCGTGCTGGGCATCGTTGCGCTCGTCGTGCCCGGCGTGCTCACCACGTTGCAGGTGGCCGGGGTGACCGCCGCGAACGCCTGCATGGTGTCGGTCGCCCGGTACTACCCGTTCGCCGAAACCTTCGCAGCCCGTTTCGAGCTGAGCGGCCCCGGCGGATTCGGCTGGCAGTGCTACGCCGTCGACACGAACGAACGGGAAACCTTCGTGGAGCCCCTCGGGATCATTCCCTCGACACCGCGCTCGCCCGGGACCGGCATCCCCACGTAGCGGGGCGGCGGAGGGAAGAATCCGATGGGTCCGACGTTCACATTCACCGCGAAGCTGTGGGAGTACGAGGGCAAGGCCGCCTGGACGTTCGTCTCGATGCCCGCCGACCAGGCCGAGGACGTGCGTGCCCTCACCGACGGACGGAGACACGGCTTCGGTTCGGTCAAGGTCCGGGCCGCCATCAACGACTCGCGGTGGTGCACGTCAGTCTTTCCGGACAGCTCCAGGGGCACGTTCATTTTGCCCGTGAAGAAGGCGATCCGGGTCGCCGAGGACGTCGAACCCGGCGACGCGGTCACGGTCGTGCTGGAGCTGGTGCTCTAGCGCCGGGCCGGCCCGCGGGCCGGGCCGTAGGCGTGACGCTTAGGCCGCGCCCTCGAACATGCTGGTGACGGAACCCTCGTCGAAGACCTCGTGGATGGCGCGCGCCAGCAACGGCGCGATGGGCAGCACCGTGAGCGTCGGGAAGCGCTTCTCCTCCGGAACCGGCAGCGTGTCGGTGACCACGACGGCCGAGATCGCGGCATTCTGCAGCATCTCGATCGCCGGGTGGCTGAACACGGCGTGCGTGGCGGCGACGACGACGCCGATCGCGCCGGCCTCACGCAGGGCCTCGGCGGCGAGGGCGATGGTGCGTCCGGTGTCGATCATGTCGTCGACGAGCAGGCAGACCCGGCCCTCGACCTGTCCGACGATCTCGTGCACGCTCACCTGGTTGGGCACGAGCGGGTCGCGGCGCTTGTGGATGATGGCCAGGGGCACGCCGAGCTTGTCGCTCCAGATGTCGGCCACGCGCACGCGGCCCATGTCGGGCGAGACCACGGTGAGGGTGGACGGGTCGAGCTTCTCCTTGAAGTGCGAGAGCAGCACGGGCATGGCGAAGAGGTGGTCGACCGGGCCATCGAAGAAGCCCTGGATCTGCGCGGCGTGCAGGTCGACCGACATGATCCGGTCGGCGCCGGCGACCTTGAACAGGTCGGCGACGAGGCGGGCCGAGATCGGCTCGCGGCCGCGGCCCTTCTTGTCCTGGCGGGAGTACGGGTAGAACGGCGCGACGACGGTGATGCGCTTGGCGGAGGCCCGCTTGAGCGCGTCGACCATGATCAGCTGTTCCATCAGCCATTCGTTGATCGGCGCGGTGTGCGACTGGATGACGAAGGCGTCACTTCCGCGCACGCTCTCGTCGAACCGCGCGTAGATCTCGCCGTTAGCGAAGGTGCGTGCGTCCGTGTGGACAAGCTCCGAACCAAGCTCTTTGGCGATGTCGAGTGCCAGTTGCGGGTGTGCGCGCCCCGAAACCAAAACCAGTTTCTTCTCGCCTTTGGCCGTGATTCCGGGCACTTAGTCTCCGCTCATTTCCGCGGCCTGCGCCGCGTCGGTTCCCGAACGGTTGGCCTGAACCCAGCCGTCCATATTGCGCTGTGGAGCAACGGTGATCGCGAGGGATCCGGCCGGAACATCCTTGCGGATGACAGCTCCGGCTCCCGTGTACGCTCCGTCCCCAATCCTAATCGGCGCGACGAACACGTTGTGCGACCCGGTTCGCACGTGCGATCCGATTTCGGTGTGGTGCTTCTTCACACCGTCGTAGTTGGCGAAGATCGTGCCGGCGCCGATGTTCGAGCCGGCGCCGACCGTGGCGTCGCCGACGTAGCTGAGGTGCGGAACCTTGCTGCCCTCGCCGATGGTCGCGTTCTTCGTCTCGACGAAGGCGCCGATCTTGCCGTTCGCGCCGAGCACGCTGCCGGGGCGCAGGTACGAGAACGGGCCGACGGTCGCGCCGGCGCCGATGACCGCGAGGGTGGCGTCGGTGCGTTTGACGACCGCGTTCTCGCCGACCTCGCAGTCCCTCAGGGTGGTGTCCGGACCGATGACGGCGCCGGTGGCGATGGTCGTCGACCCCTCGATCTGGGTGCCGGGGAGGATGGTGACATCCGGCGCCAGGGTGGCCTTCCGGTCAATCCAGGTGGTGGCGGGGTCCCGCACGGTCACGCCGGCGAGCTGCCAGCCGCGCACGATGAGGGCGTTGAGCCGGAGGGCGGTCTCGCTCAGCTGGGCGCGGTCGTTGATGCCGGCGACGATCCAGGCCTCGGACAGGGCGACGGCGCTGACCTCGGAGCCGGCCTCGCGGAGGAGGCCGATCACGTCGGTGATGTATTTCTCGCCCTGCACGTTCTCGGTGGTGAGGCGGGCGAGCTGGTCTCGGAGGGCCGCGAGGCCGAAGAGGTAGACGCCCGCGTTGATCTCATCGACGGCGAGTTCGTCGGCGCTCGCATCCTTCTGCTCGACGATGCGGTCGAAAGCGCCCTGCGCCGAGCGGATGATCCGGCCGTAGCCGGTGGCGTCATCGGGGATCGCGGAGAGCACCGTCGCGGCGGCAGCGCCAGCGCGGTGTGCGGCGATGAAGGCGGCGAGGGTGTCGGCGTCGAGCAGCGGAACGTCGCCGTTGATGACGAGGACGTCTCCGTCGAAGTCGGCCGGGAGCGCCTCGACGGCCTGTTCGACCGCGCGGCCGGTACCGGGGACGTCGTCCTGGTCGACGATGATGCTTTCCGGCAGGTCTACCGTGATGACCTCGGCGAGGCGGTCGCGCTCGTAGCGCACGACGGTGACGAGGTGCGCGGCATCCAGCGCCCGGGCCGTGGCCAGCACGTGGCTGATGACGGGCATGCCGGCGAGCGGGTGGAGCAGCTTGGGCAGACTGGACTTCATGCGCGTGCCCTGGCCCGCGGCCAGCACTATTACAGCGAGTCGATTGTCGGTCATGTAGTGCCCCTGGTCGTCTCGAGGATGGTCTTCGTTCGATGGATCGAACGCTCCGCCGCCAGGACTCGAACCTGGACCTAACAGCTCCAAAGGCTGTCGTGCTGCCATTACACCACGGCGGAATGCACCGGCCGATGCCGGGCACCGCAGTCAAGTCTGCCAGATGTGCGCGGTGCCCGGCGCCGCAACCGGATAATGGAGGGATGCCTGCGAATGATGAAGTCGACCGGATCGTTGACGCGTGGCTGCGCGAACGGCCCGACCTCGATTTCGCTCCCCTTCAAGTACTCTCCCGAGTGGCCCGGCTGTCCAAGCACCTGGACCGCGCCCGCCGCACCGCGTTTTCGCGCTCCGAGCTGGAGTCGTCCGAGTTCGACGTGCTCTCGGCCCTGCGCC
>JBDTAA010000106.1:0-12082 GCA_039924805.1 Cryobacterium sp. | reverse complement strand
GGCTCATCAATCCCGCCCACATGGCCGCGCCATCCGGATTCTCCCACGGCGTGCTCGCCGGCAACGTGCTGCATCTGGGCGGGCAGACCGCGATGGATGCCACCGGCGCCATCGTTCCGGGCGGCATCGTCGCCCAGTTCCGCCAGTGCTTCCAGAACGTGCTCGACACCGTGACCGAGGCGGGTGGGACCCCGGGCGACCTGGTCTCGGTGACGATCTACCTGACCGACATCCCGGACTACCAGGCCAACGGCCGGGAGATCGGGCGGGTCTGGCGCGAGCTGGCCGGCACGCGCTACCCGGCGATGGCCGGCATCGGCGTCACGGCGCTGTGGCAGCCGGAGGCCATGATCGAGATCCAGGGCGTCGCCGTCATCTCGGGGATCCCCGCCGCCTGACCCGACGCGGGCGGGCGCACCTTGTGCACTGCTGGAGGGCGGTCCTTACTGGGAAGGCGGGGACCCCGCACTCATGCCTGGAGGAGACACAGTGTTCGCTCGAGTCAGCACCTATATGACCGGTCCCGATACGGTCCTCGACCCCGCCACGGAAGAAGCGTCCGTCAAGCGCGTGATGGAAGTCCCTGGCTGCCGGGGCGTCTATTTCCTTACCGGCGGGGAAGGCGGCAAGGCCCTGTCCATCACGCTCTGGGACTCGGCGGATGCCGTCGCCGAAAGCCGGTCGGCAGCGACCGTCATCCGCGAGGAGAGCAGTACGGTGCAAGGGATGAAAATAATCGACGTGGACGAGTTCGAAGTCACGTCGAGCGCGCTGCGGAACTGAGGCCCGTCACCGCCAACCGTCACCGCTGGTGGATGATGCCCGACACGTAGTCGTGGGCGAGCGGCCCGAGTACCCGGTTGAGGTCGGCGAAGAGCTGCTCCGCGCGCACCCCGTTCCAGCTCTCCGGCAGCAGCTCCAGGGGCAGGCCGGGGTCGAGGTAGGGCAGCCTGCGCCACTCGGTCACCATCGGGACGTAGTCGGCGAAGGCATCCTTCGCGCTGCCCGGGGCCGGTGCTGATGATGATGCCGCGCTCTCCCAGCGGGGCAGCAGGGCGGCGTATCGGGCGACGAACTCCGCGTACATGGCGTCGAGCGCCGTGAGATCCCACCAGAGGGCGACCTTGGCCGATAGCTCCCCCGGTGTGAGGTTGTCGGCGCTGAACGCGTCGACGTAGGATGCCAGCCCGTGGCGTTCCAGCTGCCCCCTGGCCTGTTCCCACACCTTCACGGGGGCGATCCACACCCCCGACGTCACCGAGCCGAAGCCGAGCCGGGTCAGCTCCGTGCGCAGCACGTGCCGTTTCGCGCGGAGGGTCTCGGGGATGGAGAACACCACGAGCAACCACCGGTCGTCAATCGAGGCCCTGGCCGGCGCGAAGATGCGGGTGTCGCCCTCGGCGAACATCTGCACGCTGCCGGCCGAGATCGCGTAGGTGGCGACGCCGCCGTTGCGGCGGCTCTCCAGCACGCCGCGCCGCTTCAGCCGCGACACCGAGGAGCGCACCCCTGCCGCTTCGACGCCCAGGTCCCCCATCAGCCGCACGAGAGCCGCGACCTGCAGGGCGTCGCCCTCGTCGCGCGCGTAGAGGCCGTAGATCGTGACGATCAGTTGCTGGTGCCGCGGGCTCACCACCGACTCGGTCCCGCTCACTGAGACGACCGCAGCCGTGTCGGCACGGGGCTGCTCGCGATCGATCATTGCCCCAGCGTATCCGCCCATCCGAGGTCACCTCCGTTGCGGCGCCCCGTGAATAGGTTGTTTATTTGACGATCGTAACGGAACCTTGACAGGCTTTGCCCGAGGCTGGGACGATCGAGACCACAGGAGATATCCACGCTCACGATGGGACACACGACATGACGGTTGGTAACGAAGGCTTGGCAGTGGCGGGCTTCGCAGTGGCGGGCCTGGCCGATGCGATCCAGAACGACGCGATCGAGATCATCGACCTCACCACGCCCCTCAGCGCCGCGACACCGGCTCTGCGGCTGCCGGCCCCCTTCGCCAACCTGATCGACTTCAGCCTCGAGGAGGTCAGCGCGTACAACGAGCCCGGTCCGTACTGGCGCCACAACAACATCCACACCGGGGAGCACGTCGGCACGCACATCGACGCGCCCATCCACTGGATCTCCGGCAGGGACAGCCACGACGTGGCTGGCATTCCGCTGAAGAAGCTCATCGGGCCGGCGTCGGTCATCGACCTCAGCGCCGAGGCCGCGAAGAACCCCGATTTCCTGCTCGAGGTCGAGCACGTCAAGGCCTGGGAAGCCGAGCACGGCCGGCTCGCCGATAACACCTGGCTCCTGTTCCGCACCGGCTGGGACCAGTACGCCTCCG
The DNA here is from genome assembly GCA_039924805.1 of Cryobacterium sp. Taxonomy (GTDB): domain Bacteria; phylum Actinomycetota; class Actinomycetes; order Actinomycetales; family Microbacteriaceae; genus Cryobacterium. The sequence continues at coordinate 9,738 of JBDTAA010000106.1, read as the reverse complement.
ACGAGGCGAAGTTCCTCAACGCCGACGCGACGGGACCGCACACGCCAGGGGTCTCGGTCGAATGCGCCAGGTGGCTCGCCGACGAGACGAAGATCTCCGGATTCGGAGTCGAAACCGTGGGGATCGATGCCGGCGGCGCCGCGGGCCTCGACCCGGCGTTCCCGATGCACTACTACCTGCTGGGCAAGAACAAGTACGGGCTCACGTCCCTGCAGAACCTCGCCAGGCTGCCCGCCGTCGGCAGCATGATCGTGGTCAGCCCGCTGCCCATCGTCGGCGGCACCGGCAGCCCCACGCGGGTGCTCGCCCTCGTCGACCGGTCCTGAGCGCCTCTGGGTCCTGGGCGCCTGACGGACCTGGGCACGACGCAGTCACACATGCCGAACGGCGTCCTGAACATGTGAATGCTCAGGACGCCGGCCGGGCTCCTTCGTGGTTGCTGGTTAGCCGCGCATGCTCGGTTCCAGTTCGTCGGCGCTGATCTTCACGGGCAAAGGAGTCTTGCGCTCCTCGCCGTTCTCCCCCTCAAAGCGTCGGCCCCATCCGGTCAGGATTGCAAAGAGAATGACAATGGTGAGCACCACCGGATAGAAGGCTGCGAGGAAGATCGACGGCGCGTCCAGCGCCGGCGCACTGTCGTGGCCCTGGGTGAGCAGGCTGGCGATCAGCAGGAATGAGCTGACAACCGGGACCACCGATCCGAGTCCGAGGGTGAAGCAATCCATGATGTTCGCGCGCCGGTAAGGGTGCAGGCCGGCCGCCGCACCGATGCGGTCTGCGACCGGACCGAACATGATCATTGACGGCCCGTTGACGCCGGCGAAGATGGTCGCCGTGGCGAGCGCCCCGATCCCGATGGCGAATTCAGCCCCCATGGGAGTCTTGGCGAACGCGGACTTTCCGACCGCGTCCACGATGAGGTCGAAGATACCGGCCTGCTGCAGAACACCGATGATCCCGAAGATCACAATCCCCAGCCCGATGAGCGGGAGGATGTTGGCGATGCCGGCCACCAGGAACCCGCCCGGAGTCCCGTCTTCGTTGGCGGACATGACGTCGGAGAGACTCAGGAGTCCCGTGAGCAGGCCGAGCGCGATGCCCGAGATGAGGCCGATCGTCGCCGCCAGGAATATGTCCCTCTTCCAGAAGGCCACGAAGAGCAGGATGGCGATCGGGATGAGCATGATGAGGCTGAGCGGCGTGCCCGAGGAATCCAACTGGGCTGCCGTTCCGCCCTGCGATCGCATCGAGCCGATGACCAGGAACAGAATAGCGCTGATGCCGGCGGCGACCAGGGAGTACTTGGCGCGAGCCCTGACAACCCCGCCGATCTCGGCGGAACCCTCTCGATTCCGATACCTCTGGGTCGAGGAAGAGACGATCGTGGAGTCGGAGATCGGGGCGAGGTTGTCGCCGAACAGAGCGCCGGACAGAATCGCCCCGGCCAGGAGCAGCGGATCCGCTCCGAGGATGACGCCCGCCGGGTAGAAGATCGGGAAGGCGGTGAACATCGTGCCGATTGAGGTTCCGGTTGACATCGCGATCGCGCACACCACGACGAACGTGACGGCGATGAACCAGCCCCCGGTGACACCAAGACTGCTGGCCAACCAAACGAAGCCGCCCGAGACACCCGTCTGCTTGATCAGCGCCGAGACAAGACTCACGATCAGAAGGATCAACAGCAGAGTGATCGAGGTCCGGGACGAGACGCCCATGATGACGCTGTCCCAGAACGTGGAGTAACGGCGTGCAAAGAGACCGGCGATCAACAGTCCGGCGAGCCCGGACGCCGTGAGGGCGTTCATGTCGAAGACCCGGAAGATCACGAAGTAGGCAATGACACCAATCAGGAAGGTGGCCGGAGCTATCAGCGCCCCCAGTATCCCGCCCCTGAATTCAAGCCGTTCGGACGTCTCAATCATTTTTAGGCTCCTTTGCCCTTAAGCGAGGTGGTTGGATGCTTCTCGGCCGTGAGGTTATGGGCGGCCGCCCACGGATGGCGCTATTGGCCAAGGGCTCGATACTCGCGAAGAGCCGCGAGTGCGTTCTCGATGTCCTGGGCGGTCGTGTAGTAGTGCAGAGACAGCCTGAGAAGCCGACCGCGAGGAGCGGTCATGATTCTCCGCCCGAAGAGCCATTCAGACAGCCTTGCTGGATCGGCGTCGTAGATGGCGACCTGCGGGCCCCGCCGCTCCGGGTCGGCTGGCCTGCTCATCCGGATGCCGAGGTCGGCGAGCCCGGCGGCGAGCATGTCTGATAGCCGTGTCACGTGCTCATACCCTCGGGCCTGGTCGACGCGCTCGAGAATCCCGAGCCCCGCGTTGGCCGCGTAGACGGCGGGAACGGCGGGCGTCCCGGCCTCGAACCTTCGTGCGGTCGTTGGATAGTCGACGAGCTCAGGGTCAAACGCGAACGGATCCACTCGACCGAACCAGCCCGTGAGCTCCGGCGAACGCTCGGAGGTGATCCCGTCCTTCACATAGAGAAAGGCCACCCCGGCGAGACCGAGCATGTACTTCAGCGAACCCGTCACGAGATAGTCGCAGTCGAGTTCCTTCACGTCGATCGGCACGACGCCCGCACCCTGATAGGCGTCAACGAACATCCGCGCGCCCGCCCTGTGTGCAAGGTCCGTGATTTGCCTCAAGGGCGGGCGGGCACCGTCGTGATAGCTCACCAGCGGCGCCGAGACGAGGCCCAGCGACTCGTTGATGGCAGACTCCCACTCAACTGCGTTGAGTGCTCCGACTCGGTCTGAGATCATGTGCACCTGGGATCCCTGCGCGGCCTGCGCGCGCCAGACATGTCCCACCGACGGGAATTCGAGGGCGGACGTCAGAATGCCCGATCGCTGGTCCCAGCGGAAGCTGGAGGCCACCTGGTAGGCACCCTCCGAGGCCGAGGAGACGATGGCAATCTCGTCTTTGTCGGCGTTGATGAATCGAGCAAACCGTTCACGCAGTTTCTCAACCTCACCCATCCAGAGGCCCCACGGGGCGCCCGAATCCGTCAAGGAGCTGGTGAGATCACTGAGACTAGAATTCAGTTGGTTCGACAGTGCGCCCTGGCTGCAACTGGCAAGGTGCACCATATTGTCGAGCGGTGGGAATTGGCGTCGGAATTCTTCTGCGTCGAAGAGGTCTGCGGTTCGCACGGCGGTGGCTGATGTCTCCATGGGGGCGAGCCTATGCCCAGATGTTTAGTGTGGTCAACTGTTTTTAATGTGACTAATGTTTAATCCAGAGGTCACAAGATCCCTCCGAAAGGAATTTGCCCGTGGATGGCTTCCGAATTCGGGAATTGCGCGCCAATCGAGGAATGACCATTTCGGAGCTGGCGCTCGCGACGGAGGTTTCCGCCGGGCTGATCAGTCAGGTCGAGCGGGGGCGCGCCGATCCAAGTCTCGAAACTCTGCGCAAGATCTCGCGCGTCCTGGACGTACCGCTGTTCGAGCTGTTTGAGCAGGAACCCGATGGTGGCGGCGTCTCGGTCGTGAGGAAGGATCACCAGGTTCGTATCACGTCCCCCTCCGAGGACATCACTTACTCGCGGCATTCCGCTGGCAAGGGGCAGCTCGAGGTCCTCCGTGGATCCTTGAAGCCGGGAGGATCCTCCAGCGCCGAGCCGTGGAGCCATCCGGCCGAAGAATGCGTTGTCGTGGTCGAGGGCACCCTTGTCGCGGAGGTCCAGGGCAAGCGCTACAGCCTGGCCGAAGGGGACAGCGCACATTTCAATTCCCGGCTTCCGCACCGGCTCCTCAACGAGGGCGACTCGATAGCGACCTTCATCCTCGCGGCGACGCCTCCCAGCTACTAGGCAGCCAGGCACGACCGCGACCTTGCGCGCAGACGCCGATGGGTCATGACTGGGTGGCAGATATCTCAAGCCAACCCAGAAGGAGAACCCCATGTTTGCACGAGTCAGTACCTACAAGGCCGGCCCCGACCCACCGCCCACCGCCCCCACCGACGAAATCGTCCAACGGGTACTGGCGGTTCCGGGATGCCACGGCATCTACTACCTGGAGGACGCCGCGAGCGGCAGCCACCACCTCTGGCCGAACCTCGAACCTCGAACTGCGAACCTCGATGCTCGGCCGGAGGGCTGACGCCAGCGGGCCCAGCGCAACTAGGGAGTGCAGACCGCCGCGTTGAAGCCGCCTCCGAAGAGCGGAACGTTGCCACCCATCGCGATCGGGATCACACCGGAAATCGGTCCGCCGTTGGTCGCAGCGGCCGGCGTGTTGTTGGTCTGGTTGGCGCCCGCGTTGGCTGGGGCAGCAGTGCACCGCAGCGGGGTGATCCCGTGCACGTGCGCGGATGCAACGGTCGCCGGAACGACCACGAGCGCCAACGCGGTGAGCGCGGTGCCGACAATGAGGCGAAGCTTGAGCATGAGACCTCCTGCGTGCTGAACGTCGCCGCCCCAGACGTGACGCGGCGATCGCTGGGATCGCGCGCGACCCGTACACAGAAACACGAAACGGGCGCCGCTTTGGTTCACCGCAACAACGGCCGGTTCATCGGCAGGGTCAGCCGCCGAACGCCGCCACCGCCGAGGCCGCCACCCCATCCGCCTTGCCCAGCGCGGTGAGCACGTAGACGAACATGATGCCCGCCCAGACCCACATCGGCGCGAGGTTGCCGCCCGCGCGACGCCGAACGATGATCGACCGCCCAACCAGGTACGCACCGGGCGACAGGAGCGCCCAGACCCAGTGGAACGGTCGCTCCATGCCGTCGCGCTCGAGCTGGCGGCGGTCGAGGAACGCCATCACGACGCTGCCGATCGAGATGCCGTAGCCCAGCAGCGGCGAGGCGGTCTCGATTGAGGTCAGCGCCAGGAACGACACCACCGGCAGGAGGGCAATCGCCCAGATGAAGTTGTCGAACACGGCTGCCCGCGGCCCGGTCGAGCCGTCATCGCCGTAGGAATTCCGTTCGGGATCGTGCAGGTGCTCTGTCCACCGTTCGCCGTCCCACCACCGCTGCTGCGGGAGGCCGGCGGGGTCCGCGTACCATCCCCGCTGGAGGGGGATGTTTGCCGCGGCGTCGCTCACGTGGCTCCTTAGATCGACTCCGGCAAGTCTATGGGGCGAGCGCCCGTGCCGCCCGGCGTCGAAATCCGGTGAACGGCAGGCTGAGCGGAGACCGGCGCAGCACCAATCCCAGCGACCAGCCCACCAGCAGCACGAGCGGAAAGTAGACGAGCTTCGGGAGGCCGCCGAAAACGGTGAACAGGGCAACGTGGCTCAGCAGCAGCACGATGGAGCCCATCGCGAGCTCGGTGGCGACCGCTCCCCAGCGCACGTCACGCTCGCCGAACCAGGCGTGCGCCAGCAACACGAGGCCGGCGCAGATCGCCACCGCGGCGGCCACACTGAGCAGCGGCGTGCCGAAGTCGCCTGCCTTGATGTCGAGCGGCGCCACGACGCGGGCGACGAGCAGGATCCCCGGCACGGCGACGAGCAGCCCGCCGACCAGGATCGGTGAGCGGAGGCCGGGTTCGATGCGGCGCAGCTCGCGGCCCGCGATCACGAAGACGAGACACGGGAGGGCGAAAAAGGCCACCATCGGCGCCCGCGCGAGCTCCGCTCCCCAGATGTACGAGGCGGACAGGGAGAGCACGGCGAGAGCCACGAGCAGCCAGGGCCGCCGCTGGAATCCCCGGGCGAGCACGGCTGCCAGGAACAACACCGGCAGAAACCAGTACGCCGCATAGATCGTCGGCACGGAGCGGCCACCCCAGAGCGTGCCGAGCACCTCGTCCAGCGGGAATCCGGTCGTCAACGTGGCGTAGCCGCCGAAGATCAGGCCAAGCAGCGCCGTCCAAACGGCGAACGGCAGCAGGAGGGTACGGGCACGGGTGCGGATCTCCGCGCCGAGCGTGCGCTCCGCATTCCAGAAATAGCCGGCCAGAAAGAAAAAGATCGGCACATGCCACGAATAGAGCGCGATGCGCAGCAGGTTGGGCGGGTCGTCGCCGGGTTTCCCACCCCAGAGATGGCCGGCCACGATCGCCACAATCGCCACGACGCGGAGCGCATCGATGGCGGCAGAACGGTGGCCGTGAACCATGCCAGCAGTGTAAATCGAAAGGGCGGGCGACGCCCGAGGGTGACCGGCCACCCGGCCCGGCGCATCCGGTCCCCGCACTCGCACCCCGCCGCGCCGCGCCGCGCCCATAAGCTGGACCACATGGCAACTATTGGATGGATCGGGCTCGGCAACATGGGCGGCCCCATGACAGCAAACCTCGTCACGGCCGGGCACACGGTGCAGGGGTTCGACCTGAATCCGGCGGCGCTCGCCTCCGCCGCGGCGGCCGGAGTCACGCCCGCCGCGAGCATCGCGGATGCCGTCGCCGGCGCCGATGTGGTCTTCTCGATGCTCCCCAAGGGCGAGCACGCACTCGGCGTGTACCTCGGCGAGGGTGGCGTGCTCGAATCCGCCGGGCCGGGCACCCTGCTCATCGACTCCTCGACGATCGACATCGATTCCGCCCAGAAACTGCACGACGCCGCAGCCGCGGCCGGGTTCCGGTTCGTGGACGCCCCGGTGTCCGGCGGGATCAGCGGCGCGGAGGCCGGCACGCTCACCTTCATGATCGGCGGCGACGCGGCAGCGGTGGCCGACGCGAGCGTATTCATCGAGCCGATGTCGGCCAACATCATCCCGACCGGGGCGGCGACCACCGGCCAGGCCGCCAAGATCTGCAACAACCTGATGCTCTTCATCAACCTCGCCTCCACGGCGGAGGGCGCCGTGCTCGCCGATCGCCTCGGGCTCGACAAGCAGGTGTTCTGGGACATCGCGTCGGTGTCGTCCGGCGACAGCTGGGCGCTGCGCACCTGGTACCCCGTGGCCGGGGTGGTGCCGTCGTCGGCGGCCAACCGCGACTTCGCGCCCACGTTCACGGCCGAACTGGCCAGCAAGGACATCGGCCTGGCCGTCGCCGCGGCGAAGGCCACCAACACCCCGCTGGAGATGGGCGAACACGTGCAGCAGCTGATGCAGCGCCTCATCGACGCCGGTGAGGGCGCCCAGGACTGCTCAGCGATCGTGAAGCTCGTCGACGGAACGATCGGCGCGCCGGCACCGGCTGCGGCACGTCACCGGTGACGCTCCTCGACGGCGCGATCATCCTGATCGCGGGGATCGGCGCCGGAATCATCAACGTGGTCGCCGGCGCCGGCACGCTCATCACGTTCCCCGTGCTGCTCGCGCTCGGCGTGCCGCCGATCACGGCCAATGTCTCCAACACCGTCGGTCTGGTCCCTGCCTCCGTCGCCGGCGCATACGGATACCGGCGGGAGCTGGCCACCCAGTGGCGCCCGGTCGCCTGGATGGCGCTCTTCTCGGCCGTCGGCGGCATCGTCGGCGGCCTGCTCCTCCTCCTTCTCCCCGGCGACGTCTTCGCCGGCGTCGTGCCGTTCCTGCTCCTCCTGGCCGCGCTGCTCTCGGCCATTCAGCCTCGCGTGGCCCGGTTCGTGCGCCGCAAGGCGACCGTGGCGCACGGCGCCGCGGGCGGGGCGCCGGCGCCCTCCCAGCAGACGGATACGCGTCCGCTCACGCTCGGTCTCATGCTCGGGGTGCTCGCCACCGGCGTGTACGGCGGCTACTTCGGTGCCGCGCAGGGCGTCATCCTGCTCGCACTGCTCGGCATCCTCTGGTCCACCGACATGCACCGCGCCAACGGCGCCAAGAACGTGCTCGCGGGTGTCGCCAACCTCGTCTCGGCTGTAATCTTCATCTCCAGCGGCACGGTGGACTGGCGCATCGCCCTGCTCGTCGGCGTCGGCTCGGCCACGGGCGGCTGGCTGGGCGCCCGCATCGGCCGCAAGCTCCCGGCGCCGGTGCTCCGCACGATCCTCGTGGTCGTCGCCGTCGTCGCCGCCGTGGTCCTGTTCCTGACCTGACCCGAACTGACCTGACCTGACCTGACCTGTCCTGACCTGACCCGGTGCCGCGAAGTTCGGTGGAGAGACGGCGTGGCCGACCGCGTCCCGCCGGTCGAGAGGATGCGCCGAAAGGTAGGATCTTTGCATGGGAGTCACCGACGAAGCGATATTCAAGATCAAGGAAATGATTCGGTCGGGCGAACTCGGGCCGGGCGACCGGCTGCCCCCGGAGAAGGAGCTGAGTGACCGGCTGGGCCTCTCGCGCAGCTCCATGCGCGAGGCAGTGAAGGCTCTGGAAGTCATCCGGGTCCTCGACGTGCGTCGCGGGGATGGCACCTACGTCACGAGCCTCGATGCTCGCCTGCTGCTGGAGGCCATGTCGTTCGTCGTTGACCTGCACTCCGACTCCTCTGTGCTCGACGTCTTCGCGGTGCGCAGGATCCTCGAACCCGCCGCGGTCGCGTTGGCCGCGGCGAAGATTGATGCGGCCACGGTCGCCGACCTGCGCGCGCAGCTCCGGTCCGTGAGCGAGTCGACAAGCGCGGAGGGGCTCGTCGCCCACGACCTCGAATTCCACGGAGCCATCGTGGCGGCTGCCGGCAATCCCTATCTGGCCAGCCTGGTCGACTCGTTGGCCAGCAAAACCGTCCGGGCGCGCATTTGGCGCGGTCTCACACAGAAGAACGCGGTGGCACGGACCCTGGCTGAGCACGAGAGCATTCTCGATGCCCTCGAGCGGGGCGACGCCGAACTTGCCCAGTCGCTCACCATTGCGCACATCTCCGGCGTCGAGCAGTGGCTGCGGGAAGCGGCCGCTACTCCGTGAGCGAGCCGCCCTGGTCGGTCAACCCGCGTGCCACGGCGGCTTCGAATTCCTGCGCTGAACGGTCACTCACGTCGTTTGACAGGGCGGCCAGGATCACGGCCGGTGCCGCAGTGAAAAAGGGCACCCCGACCATGGCGAGGGAAACGATGTCACCCGGCGCTCGGATACTCGCCGCGAGCACGTCCGTGCCGCTCCCGGCGACGAGTGCCTGCATCGCCGAGATCTCCGCCAGGCCGTCTCGCCCGGAGTCATTGAGCCGCCCGAGGTAGGGGGCAATGTAGCGGGCGCCGAGCGTGGCGGCGGCAAGGGCCTGCGCCTGGGCATAGACGGCCGTCACGAGGACCGTCGCCCCCGCACCGACGAGAGCCGCCGCCGCGGTGAAGCCGTCGCCAGTCGCCGGGACCTTCACGACGACACGGGGGCCGAGGGCCGCGAGGCGTTCGGCATTTTTAATCATGGCCTCCGCACTGTCCCCCCAGGCCTGGGAGAAGATCTCCTGGGCACCCTCCGCCTCCCACCGGGCGTACAGCTGCGGGATGTCGCGAACCGAACGGTCCGCGCGTTCGAGGATCGTGGGGTTCGTGGTGACTCCATGAACCAGCCCGCGGGCGAGCACGTCGCTGACCTCCCGGACGTCGGCGCTATCGGCATAAAAACGAAGTTCTCGGGTCACGGTCTGGTTTTCCTCCGGGGTGCGATCGGCAGCGACAACGTACCGTCGATGCGATCCACCGACGAACTGACCCTAGTCCCACCTGTCAGGTAATGTAATTACAGGCAAGAGGGGCGTCTACGACGGCGACACCCGTGACGGGCGTCATCGCCCTCGAAAGGCAAGTATGAGCCAGACAGAGTCGTCGGCACCCCCCTCGGGCGGCGTGCTGATCGTCGGAAGCATCACGGCCGACCTCACCACCTTCTCCAAGCGGCTCCCCGCACGAGGGGAAACGATCCTGGGCGACGAGTTCACGCTCGTGCTCGGGGGCAAGGGCGCGAACCAGGCGGTGGC
>JBDTAA010000105.1:0-11123 GCA_039924805.1 Cryobacterium sp. | reverse complement strand
GGTCGCCCCCGTGGGCACTCTCGGCCAACGCGGCCCAGGCCAGCGAGGAGGTCGGATGCGCCGCCACGACGGCCGCAATGTCTTGCCCGCCGGTTCGCCGGAGGGCTGCGATCACCTCGGGTTCCGGGGGAAGGAGGGTCTCGGGCTGGTTGAGCAGATTGGCGCCGGTCACACCCCATGCTACCAAGGCGGATCATCGGGCCGGCTCGTAACGGGTAGACGGCGACGGGCCGCGGGAGAAAGATGGTCGCCATAGGCGGGGAGGGCGGTGCGGATGCCAGGGCAGGTTCTGCAGACCAGGTGTTGCATCGTCGGCGGCGGGCCGGCCGGCATGATGCTCGGCCTGCTCCTGGCCAGGGCCGGCGTCGACGTCGTCGTGCTGGAGAAACATGGGGATTTCTTCCGCGACTTCCGTGGCGACACGATCCACCCGTCGACGCTGGACCTGATCGACCAGCTCGGGCTGCGTGAACGGTTCGACGCCGTTCCGCACAGCTCCCTCTCGACCGTGGACCTGGTGGTCAATGGAAACCGGTTGACGCCCGTGGACTTCAGGCGTCTCCGCGGGCCCAATCGCGCCATCGCCCTCATGCCACAGTGGGACTTCCTCAGCCTGCTCGCGGCGGAAGGCGAACGCTCTGAGCGCTTCCGTCTACTGCTCGGGGCCGAGGTCACCGGGCTCCTGCGACACGGCGGGCGGGTTGTCGGCGTGACGGCCGTCACCGCCGACGGGCCGATCGCGGTTCGCTCGCTGCTGACGGTCGGGGCAGACGGCCGCGATTCGGTCGTGCGCACGGCGGCCGGGCTGGTCCCCCGCGACTACGGGATAGCCATCGACGTGCTCTGGTTCCGCCTGCCCAAGACCACCGAGCCGCCGCCCGACACCCTCGGCTACCTGAATGCCGAGTCTATGGTCATCACCATCCCGCGGCCCGACTACTACCAGGCGGCCATGCTCATCCCCAAGGGAAGCTTCGACGCGGTGCGGGCGGCCGGACTCGATGAGTTCCGCGCCCGCATCGTGCGCACGGCACCATTCCTCGGCGAGGTGGTCGACACACTCGGGAGCTGGGACGACGTGCGCCTGCTGACCGTGCAGGTCAACCGCCTCGACCAGTGGTGGAGGCCGGGCCTCCTCTGCATCGGGGACGCCGCGCACGCGATGTCCCCGGCATTCGGCGTCGGTATCAACTATGCGATCCAGGATGCCGTGGCCGCAGCGAGGCTCCTGGCCACGCCGCTTCGCCTCGGGGCGCTGTCCGCAGGCGACCTGCGCCGCGTGCAGCGTCGCCGCCTCGCGCCGGTGCGGCTCATGCAGCCGATCCAGCTGGCCTTGCACCGAGTCATCGCGAAACCGGGCGGCGGCGGCTTCCTGCACAGCCCGATGCGCTGGTACGAGCGCGCCATCGCGGCCGCGGTGCTGCAGGTGGCACGGCCCGCCGCCGCCCGAATGATCGGCCGGGGCTTCCGTCCGGAACGAATCGGCGACCAGCCGCCCCGGCACCGGGCGCCTCGCCCTACTGCCCGGCCAGCCGACCGGAGAACGTAGCGAGGACCGCGGAGACCACGTCGGCCTGTGGCTGGTCCGGGTCGAAGATGAGCCATTCGAGGCCGGCCATCAGGGTCGCCCCGAAGACGCTGGCGGCCATCAGCCTGGTCGACCCGGGGACCGACGCAGCGGGGCCGGATGCCTCGTCGATCGCCGCCGCGAACTCGGCAAGCACCTCGTGGCGGAACGCGAACGAGGTCTCCTGCCACGGCCGATCGGTGCGGAAAATCTCCCCGGCGATGACCTTGGCCAGGGGCGTGTTGCCCTTGATCCGGGCGAGAAGGGTCGTCACGAGCGCCTCGATCTGAGCACGGCCCTCCGTGCCCGCGCGCGCCTCGCGCAACGCCTCGGTGAGCGCGCTCATGCCCTCCAGCAGCAGCCCCTCGAAGAGCCGGTCCTTCGAGGAGAAGTTGTAATACAGGCTGCCCTTGGCCACGCCGGCCCGCTCGGCCACGTCATCCATCGTGGTCCCGCTGATGCCGCGCTCGGCGGCGAGCGCCAGCGCCGCATCCAGGATCGATCGCTTGGTTCCGGTCGGTCGAGCCATCTGGACACTCCTTATTGTCTTTGTACTGACTAGTCAGTATAGTTGCTCTCGGCCCTCGCTGCAATGGCGCACCCGCCGGGAATCCCCCGGCCCCGGGGAGCCCACTCCATCGACAGACGAAGGCAACAGCCATGCTCATCACCCTCACCGAGGTCACGAAAGGCCCGAACAACTCGGCCCTGCCGCCCACCACGCTCGAGTTCGGCAGCGGCGCGGTCACGCTCGCGCCGGCCGAGACCGAGCGTCGTCCGACCGTGCTCGGGCTCATTGCCTCCGGACGGATGCGTCCGGACTCCGGCGTCGTGCGAATCGACGGCGGCATCGACTACTCCGGCATACGGAGCCGAATCGCGCTCGTCGACGCCCTCGGCGTCTCCGAGCCCGCCGCGGACGTCACGGTGGCGGAGGTCGTTGCGGAGGAACTCATGTTCGCCGGCCGCATCGGCCACCCCCGGGCGGTGTCTCGCGTGCTCGCGGGCCTCGGCCTCGCCGATCGGGCTCGCTCCGACATGGCCAACCTCGCTCCCCGGGCGCGGATCCGCCTGCTGACCGAGCTGGCCGTGATGCGCGGCGGCGTTGATGGCCTCGTGATCACCGCGCCGGACCGGCACGGTGGCGATCCGCTGGACTGGTGGGCCGCGGCATCCGACCTCGCCGTGCGCGGATACGCCGTGCTCGTGATCGCCGGCGAGGCCGCGGCCAGGGCCGTCGCCGACCGAAACGGAGCCGCAGTATGAAGGTCTTCGCCATGATCCGCGCCGAACTCGCGCGCCTCACCGCCACCACGATGTCCCGCATCGCCCTCGTCGCCCTCATGTTCGTGCCCGTGCTCTACGGCGGCCTGTACCTCTGGGCCAACCACGACCCCTACTCCGGACTCGACCGTGTGCCTGTCGCGCTCGTCGTCGCCGACGCCGGCGCGCACATCGACGGCGAGCCCCGCAACTACGGCAACGAGGTCGCCGACCAGCTCATCGACGACGGCGCTTTCGACTGGGATCGGGTCTCGGCGTCGACCGCGAGGGCGGGCGTGACCGACGGCAGCTACGACTTCAGCGTCACGTTGCCCGCCGACTTCTCAGACGCCATCTCCTCCCCCTCGGGCGACTCGCCGCGCCAGGCCGGGGTCACGCTCACAACGAATGACACCAACAGCTACCTCGCGTCGACGATCGGCAGCCAGGCCGCGAAGGCGCTACGCGAGGCCATCGTCAAGAAGGTCAACGAGCAGGCGGCGGGCCGGTTCCTCTTCGGCCTGTCCGACATCCGCAGCAGCCTGATCAGCGCCGCCGATGGCGCCAGGAAGGCAACGGATGGCGCCGTCAGCGCCCATGCCGGCGGCGTGAAGATCGCCACCGGCGCGGCCACGCTCGCCGACGGCACGCGGCAGCTCGCCGACGGCACGACCACGGTAGCCACGGGGGCGAAGGGCGTCTCGGCCGGCGCGGCGAACCTCGCCGCCGGGAGCAGGCGCGTGTCCGACGGCACGCGGCAGGTCTCGGCCGGCGCGGCGAACCTCGCCGAAGGCAGCTCCCAGCTGTCGAGTTCGGCCTCCTCCGGCGCGGCTGGTTCGGCCGCGGCGACGACAGCGGCGCTCGGAAAGGCCACCGTTGACCTGCGCAGCACGCTTGCGGCCGACGGCCTCGACGAGGCCCAGATCGACGACGCCCTCGGCGCCCTCGCCCCGGTCGGCACGGCCCTGCAGCGCAATAGTGCGGGCGTGCAGGAGATCCTCGGCGGAATCGACCGGCTCAGTTCGAGCAGCGCCGCCCTCGCCGCCGGTGCGTCGGAGGCCGCGACCGGAGCCGAGTCGGCCGCCGGCGGGGCGGCACAGTTGGCCGACGGGGCCGGGAAGGTCGCCGCGGGGGCATCGTCTGCCGCGACGGGAGCCGCCGAGGCCAGCACGGGCGCCGGCGCCCTCAGCGGCGGCGCCGCCGACCTGCGCGACGGGCTCGGCACGCTCGCCCACGGCACCGAGGAGCTGCGGGACGGGCTGCAGACCGGGGTCGACGGCATCCCCGGCACCAACCCCGCCACGCGCGACCGGCAGGCGAAGACCATCGCCAACCCGGTCGACCTCCGAAACACCGCGATCACGTCGGCCGGCACGTACGGCGCCGGCCTTGCCCCCTTCTTCGCCAGCCTGGCCGCCTGGATCGGCATCTACGCTCTGTTCCTGATCGTGAAGCCCGTCTCCCGGCGCGCCATCACTGCCATGCATACGCCGCTGCGGATCACCCTTGCCGGCTGGCTCACCCCCGGCCTGCTGGGCGCGGCACAGATGGGCGCGCTGTTCTTCGTGCTCACCGCTGCACTGAAGTTCGAGGTGCACAATCCGCTCGGCACGTACTCCATGATGGCGCTGGCCGCGCTCGCATTCGCAGCGATCATTCTCGCGCTCAACGTCTGGCTCGGCAGCGTCGGCCAGTTTCTCGGGCTCGTGCTGATGGTCGTGCAGCTCGTCACGGCCGGTGGGACGTTCCCGTGGCAGACCCTGCCCGCGCCGCTGGCCTGGCTGCACCACGTCGTACCGATGAGCTACGCGGTCGACGGAATCCGCCAGCTGATGTACGGCGGAAACGAGGCGACCGCCTGGGCGGATGCCGGCGTACTGCTGCTCTGGCTGGCCGGCGGCCTCGTGCTGGCGGCGATCGGGGTCACCCGGATGACGCACTTCCGCACCCTGCGCGACCTGCGGCCGAGCCTGATCGGCTAGCGGGCGACGCGGAACCCGCCCGACGGCTAAAGCAGGGGGCCGGATCCGGATGCGGATGCGAACGCGGACTGGCTCCGGGGCAGGGTGGGCCAGCGCAGGGTCGCACAGGCGGTCGCTCCCCGCGGAAGCTCGCCCGGCGAGGCGACGACGACGCGGGCATCCGTCAGGATGGCGGCACGCACGAGCGCGTCGGCCGCCGGTACCGCCCCGAGCTGGCCGGCACCGAGCACCTCGTCCGTGGAGTAGGCCACCCACGGTTCGCGGTCGAGCGCGATCAGGGTGGCGTCGCCCATGGACTGGGGGGCGATGATGAGCACCTCCACCTGGCCCTGCTGCACGCCCCGGATCACGGCGGCCTGGTCTATTTCGGCGAGGCCGTCGTTCCGGCCCGTCTCGAGCCGCGTCAGCGCGTCGTACTCGTCGGCCGCGAGAATCGAGGCGATGTGGCGGTGCAGGTTCGCGTCGAGCTCGTCGTTGGTGGCGCCGCCCGGGCGGGTGTTCGTGGGTACGACCATGAGGATCTTGCGCGTGGCCGGCGACAGCGCGTCGATCAGCAGTTGCCTGGCCCGCACGTCGCCCGTCACCACGAGCAACTCGGCCCGGGAGTCCCGCACAATCTCTTCGATGGCCTCGGCGACCAGCGCCTCATTCCGCTTCCAGATCTCCTCCGTGTGGTGCTGGTAGCGCCCGTTCGCCAGAAAGTCGTCCTCTGACGGTGTCTTCGTCAGAAACTCGGTTTCACCCTGCACGGCGCGGTGCACGACGGGCTGCACGCGGCTGAGCCGGTACTGCGTGATCTCACCACCGTCCCGGCCGACCTCGGCCACGACGTAGGCGAGGTCCCTCGGCCGCTGGATGAGCAACGGAATCAGGCCCGGCACCGGGCCGTAGCTGGCTATGAGTTCGGCCAACGGCTCCCCGGGCAGCAGCTCGTTCACCTCGACGGCGCCTTCCCGCACAACCAGGAGGCGACTGACGGACCCGCCGATACCCGGCGGCTCCTCGAGGAGATCGACGATGACGTCGGCGTCTTCCTCGGGGGCGCCCGCATCCCTCAGCGCCTCGCGCACCGTGCGTTGTTTGATCGTTCCGGTGCGACGCGGATCACGTGCGTCCTGCGTCACGTCGACGTAGACCGTCGACGCCGAACCGGCGCGACGATAGAGCCCGGCGAGGCCCTCATTCCCGAAATCGGCCATGGTCGTAGATCCCTTCCGTGCTCCCCCGACGCTCCCCCGTCGTGGGCCACGGTAGACCCCGGCCTCGGCTCTGACAACCCTCCGGAGGCGCGCCGGTGTGTCGCCGGAGCGAGCGAGATACCTGGTGGCCGACGAGCGGTTCGCGCTAGAGCGGAGTCTGCTGGTGCGCCGCCACGCACCATCCGCCGTCGCTGTCATCGAAGACGTACGTGGTCGACATGTTGGCCTCCGCGACCTCGTCGCCGCGGCGGGAAACGGCCCGATACACGACGATTCCGGCGTGTTCGCCAAGCCGGATGACGGCAGGCTCGTGGATCTCGTAGCTGTCGAGCGGCGCGGCGCCGGCGAAGGACGCGGCGGCCTGGTCGCGGGTCAGGACCTCGCCGGGCCGGATCATGATGGCGTCCCGGGTCATGCTGCGTCGGTAGTAGCTCCCGCCCTGGCCGGCGAGCACCGCCTGCCACCCCTCATGCTCCTCGTGCAGCAGCCGGGCGGGCAGATCGTCGGTGATCTCAGTCATGAGCCCACGCTAGCGCCTGCGCGCCCCAAGCGGTGCTGCAATATCCAGTCGTGCATGGTGACGGCCGCGGCGGCCGAGGCGTTTATCGAGCGGGTGGACCCGAACTGGCTGATCTCCACCACGGCGTCCGCCGCGGCGATGGCCTCGTCGGAGAGGCCGGGGCCCTCCTGGCCGAAGAGCAGCACGCAGCGCTCCGGGAAGCGGAACGTCTCGATGATGACGCTGCCCGGCACGTTGTCGATTGCGATGATCGGCAGACCCTCGCCCGTGGCCCACCCGACGAAGGCCGCGACATCCGGGTGGTGCAGCACGTGTTGGTACCGGTCGGTGACCATGGCGCCGCGCTTGTTCCAGCGCTTCCGGCCGATGATGTGCACCGTGTCGGCGGCGAACGCATTCGCGCTGCGCACGATCGAACCGATGTTCATGTCGTGCTGCCAATTTTCGATGGCCACGTGGAACGGATGCCGGTGCTCGTCGAGGTCGGCGACGATCGCGTCCATCCGCCAATACCGATAGCGGTCGATCACGTTGCGGGTGTCGCCGCGCTCGAGCAGCTCCGTATCGTACTGCGCGTCGTCCGGCCACTCCCCCGGCCACGGCCCGACGCCGTGGGTAGAGAGTTCGGGCGTCGGATTCTGTTGCTCGGTCACCCTCCACCGTAACCCGCGCCGCCCGGCCCGAATCGGCGACGAGCAGGTTTCGGTGCACCGAAATAGTCGATACGCTTTCGGCATGCCTAAATCAGACCTCGCGGCGAAGCGGTCGCCCGAGATCACGACCGTCGCCTCGTCCCGCCTCCTCTGGCTGCTCGGCCCGGCGCTCGTCGCCGGCGTCGCCTACCTCGATCCGGGCAACGTTGCCAGCAACATGACCGCCGGCGCCCGCTACGGCTACCTGCTGGTGTGGGTGGTCGTGGCCGGCAACGTCATGGCGTGGCTGATCCAGTACCTCTCGGCCAAGCTCGGGATCGTCACCGGCAGCAGCCTGCCGGAGGTGCTCGGGGTTCGGATCCGGCGTCCGGTCACGCGGCGCCTCTACTGGCTGCAGGCCGAATTGGTGGCGATGGCCACCGACCTGGCCGAGATCATCGGCGGTGCGGTCGCGCTCCACCTCTTGTTTGGTCTTCCGCTGCTCGCCGGCGGCGTGATCACCGGCGTCATTTCGATGATTGTGCTCAGCGTGCAGACCCGTCGCGGGCCGCGCACCTTCGAGCGGGTCATCGTCGCGCTCCTGCTGATCATCACGGTGGGCTTCACCGCCGGCGTGTTCATCTCGCCCCCGGAGGCCGGCGGTGTCGTGGCCGGGCTGGTGCCGCGTTTCGAGGGCACGAACTCGGTCCTCCTGGCCGCGTCGATCCTCGGTGCGACGATCATGCCCCACGCCATCTACGCCCACTCCGCGCTCTCCCGCGACCGCTTCCCCGCCTGGCAGGGAGAGAACGCGACCAGGCGGCTGCTCTGGGCAACCAAATGGGATGTCACGATCGCCATGGCCATCGCCGGCACCGTGAACCTCTCGATCCTGCTGCTTGCGGCTTCCGCCCTGCAGGGCGTCGAAGGCACCGACACCCTCGAGGGCGCGCACGCGGCACTTGCCACCACGCTCGGGCCGGCGATCGCGACGATCTTCGCCGTCGGGCTGCTCGCCTCCGGCCTCGCCTCGACCTCGGTGGGCGCCTACGCAGGCGCCGAGATCATGCACGGCCTGCTGCACGTGCGAATTCCGATGCTCCTGCGCCGTCTTGTCACGCTCATCCCCGCGCTGCTCATCCTCGGCGTCGGCTTCGACCCGACCCAGGCGCTCGTGCTCAGCCAGGTCGTGCTCTCGTTCGGCATCCCGTTCGCGCTCATCCCGCTGGTCTGGCTCACCGCGCAACGAGGCCTCCTCGGCACCCACACCAACCGCTGGTTCACGACCGTCGCCGGCGCGATCTGCGCCCTGCTGCTCGTCGCGCTCAACATCGTGTTGCTCGTGCTGCTCTTCACCGGCGCATGATGACTCCGACCACTCCGGCGGCCGAGGACTACCTCAAGACCATCTACGCCCACACCGAGTGGCAGCCGGATCCGATCACGCCGTCCGGGCTCGCGACGCGCCTCGGGGTGGCGCCGTCGTCGGTCACCGAAATGGTGAAGAAACTCGCGGCGAACGGCCTGCTCACGCACGTGCCATATGGGCCGCTGTCGTTGACGGACGCCGGTCGGCTGCGCGCCACGGCCGTCGTGCGGCGACACCGCCTGATCGAGACCTGGCTGGTGCGCGAGATGGGCTACGACTGGGATGAGGTGCACGAGGAGGCGGAGATCCTGGAGCACTCGATCTCCGACCGACTCCTTGAAGCGATCAACTCGCGGCTTGGCTTCCCTCCTACCGACCCGCACGGCGACCCCATCCCTGACGCCAACGGGGCCGTCGACCGCGCACCCGCGATTCTGCTCGCGACGGCCCCGAGCGGCCACGCCGGAACAGTGCTGCGGATCAGCGACCGCGACCCCGGCATCCTGCGCGACCTCGCGGCCGACGAGATCGGACCGGGCACGCGCCTCGTGGTCGTCGAGCCGCTCACGGTGCGCCTGGCCAACGGCCGGTCACGGCGGCTCACGGTCGCCACCGCGGACTCGATCTGGCTGACCGCTTAACCTGCGCGTAACCTGCCGTCGATAGTCTTGGAGCCCGAGGAGAGGACCCGTTATGGCACGCCGCGACGAGATCGAATGCTGGCTCACCGACATGGACGGCGTGCTCGTGCACGAAAACGCCGCACTTCCGGGGGCGGCCGCGCTCCTCCAGCAGTGGACCGACGCCGGCACGCCCTTCCTGGTGCTCACCAACAACTCGATTTTCACGCCACGTGACCTCAGCGCCCGGCTCCGTTCCTCAGGCCTCAACGTGCCCGAGGAACGAATCTGGACCTCTGCGCTGGCCACGGCCGACTTCCTCAGGTCACAGATCCCCGGCGGCAGCGCATTCGTGATCGGCGAGGTGGGGCTGACGACTGCCCTGCACGAGGCCGGCTTCATCATGACCGAGACGAACCCCGACTACGTCGTCGTCGGCGAGACCCGCAACTACTCGTTCGAGGCGATCACCAAGGCGATCCGCCTGCTGCTGGCCGGGGCGCGCTTCATCGCCACGAACCCGGATGCGACCGGGCCGAGCGCCGACGGCCCGCTGCCGGCGACGGGCGCCATTGCCGCGCTGATCACCAAGGCCACCGGCATGGATCCGTACGTAGTCGGCAAGCCGAACCCGATGATGTTCCGCTCGGCGATGAACAAGATCGGCGCGCACTCCGAGAACACGGCCATGATCGGCGACCGGATGGACACCGACATCATCGCCGGCATCGAGGCGGGCGTACACACGATTTTGGTGATGACCGGGATCAGCGACGAGGCGGAGCTCAACCGCTACCCGTTTCGCCCAGACGAGATCCTCGCGGGCGTGCATGAGTTGGTCGCCGGGGACCCCGTGGAGTCCGACGTCGCCTAGCCGATGCCCCCGCCCCCTCGCCCGTCCTTCCCCCCGATTTTCTCCGCGAGAAAGCACTCGTGGTCACTAAGACGCCGGCATAAGGACCACGACTGCGTTTTCGCGGGATCTGCGCGGGGGTTAGGCCGCGGGTGCGGGACCGGGGCCCGCGACGCTTGTGGTGAGCGGCTCGGCGGATGACCGGCTGACGAAGCAGTAGTAGTTGCGCTCGCCGCCCGTCCACTGCTCATCGGTGACCGGGTAGCTGCCCTGCACCTGCACGTCGGGGAAGGCGGCGGCCGCGGCAAGGTCGATCACGCCGGGAGCGCTGCAGAGCACGTTGATCTGCGCCGCGAGGGTCGCCTCGCCGGGGAAGGCGGCATCCGTCTCGCCGGGGAAGACTCCGCGGTAGACGAGTTGGGCGGTGTGCGGGGACGCGCAACCGACGACCGTGAACTCCTCTACCCACGGGGAGGTGTACGGCTGCATGCACTCGCCGCCGCGGAGGGAGTCCCACGCATGAACGCCGGCCGGCTGAGGCCCGGTTGCCGCGGCAGTAGCGGTGGGCGTCGGAGTCGGCGTCGGGGTCTTGGTTGTCGTGGCGGTCGGCGCCGGGGCGGCGACCGGGGCCTGACCGCCGAGCAGCTGCTGCCCCAGCACGAACAGGGCGATGAGCACGGCGATGGCAAGCAGCCCCACGGCGCTCCAGCCGAGGACCCGGGTGATTCGGGATGCGTTGCCTCGGGTGCCAGCCGGGCGGCCCGGCGCGACGGGTGCCACGCCGCTGGATGTCTCGAGCGGCAGCGGAGCCTCGGCGGGCAGCGCGGCCTCGGCGGGCAGCGCGGCTGCCGCGGGCGCTGCGACCTGGGAAGCTTCAACGGAATCGGCGGTGCCAACGGCCCGGGTGGCGCCCGGCGACCCGGTGGCCGCCGCCTCGTCTTCCGTCTGGACGAGCGGGCTCTGCGCGGGTGTCGTCCACCAGGGCTCCGGCTCGAGGTCGGCCACCGAGCGGATGCCGGTCGCGGACGATTCGAGGGGTTCGAGAGGCGCCGGCTCGATGGGATCCGGCGCGCCGGGCGTGGGCTGGCCGGCCGCGGGCCCGGCGGGCGGAGCGGCCC
>JBDTAA010000104.1:0-5083 GCA_039924805.1 Cryobacterium sp. | reverse complement strand
TGGAGGCGGCCGTCAACCACACCTTCGACCTCATCGTCGTCACGCACGCCGACGAGGAGACGAGGGTGCGGCGAATGGTCGATCTGCGCGGGATGAGCGCGGCGGATGCCGCGCAGCGTATCGGCTCGCAGGCCCGCGACGCCGACCGGTTGGCGGTCGCCGACGTCGTCATCGACACGGACGGAACCCTCGAGCACACGCTCACGCAGGTCGACGCGCTCCACGAACGCGTGCGCGGAGAGCTCGATCCGTCGTCTGTCGGGGGCTCTTCCGTAGAATAGGGGCATGGAACCCACGCGCGCGGTGCACCCCTTCGAGGTCGTCAGCGAGTACACACCGAGCGGGGACCAGCCAACCGCCATCGCCGAGCTCGCCGGACGCATCAACGCCGGTGAAACCGACGTCGTTCTGCTCGGTGCGACGGGTACCGGCAAGTCGGCAACGACCGCCTGGCTGATCGAGCAGGTGCAGCGGCCGACGCTGGTGCTCGCCCACAACAAGACCCTGGCCGCTCAGCTGGTCAACGAGTTCCGTGAACTCATGCCCAATAACTCGGTCGAGTACTTCGTCTCCTACTACGACTACTACCAGCCGGAGGCCTACGTCCCGCAGACAGACACCTTCATCGAGAAGGACTCGTCGATCAACGCGGAGGTCGAACGGCTGCGGCACTCGACGACGAACGCCCTGCTGAGCCGTCGGGACGTCATCGTGGTGTCGACCGTGTCGTGCATCTACGGCCTTGGCACGCCGGAGGGTTATCTCCAGGCGATGGTCGCGCTTCAGGTCGGCCAGAAGGTCGAACGCGACTGGCTGATCCGCAAGTTCGTGGCGATGCAGTACCAGCGAAACGACGTCGACTTCTCCCGCGGCCACTTCCGGGTGCGCGGCGACACCATCGAGATCATCCCGATGTACGAGGAACTCGCCATCCGAATCGAGATGTTCGGCGACGAGATTGAGGCGCTCTACAGCCTGCACCCGCTCACCGGCGACATCGTGCGCAAGCTCGACGCGGTCTCCGTGTTCCCCGGCTCCCACTACGTCGCCAGCACCGACGTCATGCACCGGGCCATCGGCACGATCAAAGAAGAACTCGAGGGACGGCTCGAACAGCTGGAGCGTGAGGGCAAACTACTCGAGGCCCAGAGGCTGCGCATGCGCACGAACTTCGACCTCGAGATGATGGAACAGATCGGCTTCTGCTCCGGCATCGAGAACTACTCCCGCCACATCGACGCCCGCAATCCCGGCGAGGCGCCGCACTGCCTGCTCGACTACTTCCCGGATGATTTCCTGATGGTCATCGACGAGTCCCATGTCACCGTTCCCCAGATCGGTGCCATGTACGAGGGCGACTCGTCCCGCAAGCGCACCCTCGTCGAACACGGGTTCCGCCTGCCGAGCGCCCTGGACAACCGTCCGCTCAAGTTCGAGGAGTTCAAGAACCGGGTCGGCCAGACCGTGTACCTCTCGGCCACCCCCGGGAAGTACGAGATGGGGATCGCCGACGGGATCGTCGAACAGATCATCCGTCCGACCGGACTGATCGACCCCGAGGTGATCGTCAAGCCCAGCACGGGCCAGATCGACGACCTGCTCGAACAGATCAAGCTCCGGGTCGAACGCAACGAGCGGGTGCTCGTGACGACCCTGACCAAGAAGATGGCGGAAGAGCTCACCGACTTCCTCACCGAGGCGGGTGTGCGCGTGCGCTACCTGCACTCCGACGTCGACACCCTGCGCCGGGTGGAGCTGCTCACCGAACTCCGTTCCGGGCTCTACGACGTGCTCGTGGGCATCAACCTGCTGCGGGAGGGCCTCGACCTGCCCGAGGTGTCGCTGGTCGCCATCCTCGACGCCGACAAGGAGGGGTTCCTCCGGTCAGCGACGTCGCTCATCCAGACGATCGGCCGCGCCGCCCGCAACGTGTCGGGGGAGGTGCACATGTACGCCGACCGGCTCACGCCGTCGATGGCGCGTGCCATCGACGAGACCGACCGCAGGCGCGAGAAGCAGGTCGAGTACAACACCCTGCACGGCATCGACCCGACCCCGCTGCGCAAGCGGATCGCCGACATCACCGACGTGCTGGCGCGCGAAGAGGCCGACACCGCCGAACTGCTGGCCGGCCGGGATGCCCGCCGCCGAACCACGACCCCCGACGGCAAGCGGATCGGCCTCGCTGCCAACGGCGCGAACGACCTCGAGTCGATCATCGCCGATCTGAACGGACAGATGCTCGAGGCCGCCGGCGAACTCAAATTCGAACTGGCCGCGAGGCTCCGCGACGAGCTGTCCGAGCTCAAACGAGAACTCCGCAACATGGAAAAGGCCGGTCACCTCGGCTAACCCCGCCGAGCGCGCGGAGGCGGTGGTGAGTCCGCGCCGCCCTGTACACGAGTGTCAGTGGCACTGCATAGACTCAATGAGTGTCAGTTACAAAGGTAGACTCCGGGCCGAAACTCAGTGTCCGCGGAGCGCGCGTCCACAACCTACACAACGTGGACCTCGAAATCCCGAGGGACGCGCTGGTCGTCTTCACCGGACTGTCCGGTTCCGGCAAGTCGTCGCTTGCCTTCGACACGATCTTCGCGGAGGGCCAGCGCCGGTACGTGGAGTCGCTGTCCGCCTACGCGCGGCAATTCCTCGGCCAGGTCGACCGGCCAGACGTCGACTTTATCGAGGGTCTGAGCCCCGCCGTCTCGATCGACCAGAAGTCAACGAACCGCAACCCGCGGTCGACCGTCGGCACCATCACCGAGGTCTATGACTACATGCGCCTGCTCTGGGCGCGCATCGGCGTGCCGCACTGCGCCATCTGTGGCGAGGTTATCCAGTCGCAGACGGTGCAGCAGATCGCCGACCAGCTGATGGAGCTGGAGGCCGGCACCCGGTACCAGGTGCTCAGCCCCGTCGTCTCCCAAAAAAAGGGCGAATTCGTCGACCTGTTCAAGGAGCTCGGAGCCGCCGGTTACTCCCGGGCCATCGTCGACGGTATCCCCATCCAGCTCAACGAACCGCCCACCCTCAAGAAGCAGCTCAAACACGACATCTCCGTCGTCGTCGACCGCCTCGTTGCCGGCCCCGACCTGCTCAGCCGCCTGACCGACTCGCTCGAGACCGCGCTCAAGCTCACCTCCGGGCTGGTGCAGATCAACTACATCGACCTCGAGGGCGACGCGGCCTGGCAGAGCTACTCCGAGAAGCTCTCCTGCCCGAACAACCATCCCGTGCAGCTCACCGAAATCGAACCACGCACGTTCTCCTTCAACGCCCCCTTCGGCGCCTGCCCCGAATGCTCGGGGCTCGGCACTCGCATGTCGGTGGACGCCGACCTGCTGCTCGGCGATCCGGACCTGAGCATCGCCGAAGGCGTCGTGCTGCCGTGGACAACCCAGGGCAAGGGGCTGTTCCAGTACTACGAGAAGCTCCTCGCCGGCCTCGCCAGAGACCTGGACTTCTCCCTCAACACGTCCTGGGGCGACCTCACCGACGAGGTTCGGAACGCCGTGCTCCGCGGCGACAACTTCGAGGTGCGGGTCAAGTGGAAGAACCGCTACGGGCGGGAGATGAGCTACACCTCCGGATTCGAGGGCGTCGTTCCCTACATCGAACGGCAGTACGCGCAGGCGGAAACGGACACCCAGCGGCAGCGTTGGGCGGAGTACCTCCGTGAGGTGCCCTGCCAGGTCTGCAACGGCACCCGGCTCAAGCCAGAGGTGCTCGCGGTCACGGTGCACGAGGCGAGCATCGCCGATGTCTGCGAGCTCAGCCTCACCGACGCGCGTGCCTTCATGAACAAGCTCGAGCTGACCGACCGTGAGGCGACGATCGCCGCCCAGGTGCTGCGGGAGATCAAGGTGCGCCTCGACTTCCTGATCCGGGTTGGCCTCAACTACCTCAACCTGGCCCGTGCCGCAGCGACCCTGTCCGGCGGTGAGGCTCAGCGCATCCGCCTGGCCACCCAGATCGGCTCCGGGCTCACCGGCGTGCTCTACGTGCTCGACGAGCCCAGCATCGGCCTGCACCAGCGCGACAACCGCCGCCTGATCGAAACCCTGGTCGCCCTGCGCGACCTCGGGAACACCCTGATCGTGGTCGAACACGACGAGGACACCATCCGCACGGCCGACTGGATCGTCGACATCGGCCCCGGTGCCGGCGTCAACGGCGGGCGGGTGGTGCACTCCGGCTCCTACGCCGACCTGCTCAGCAACAAGAAATCGCTCACCGGCGACTACCTGGCCGGCCGGAAGTCGATCCCGACGCCGACGACCAGGCGTGAGATCGACCCGGACCGCCAGATCACCGTGACCGGCGCGGAGGCGAACAACCTCCGCAAGGTCAGCGCCAGTTTCCCCCTCGGCACGTTCACGGCGGTGACCGGGGTCAGCGGTTCCGGCAAGTCCTCTCTGGTCAACGACATCCTGTATCGCGTCCTGGCCAACCGCCTCAATGGTGCGCGCAAGCTCCCCGGTAAGCACACCCGCGTGACCGGGCTGGACCACCTCGACAAGGTCATCCACGTCGACCAGGCGCCGATCGGACGCATGCCCCGGTCGAACCCGGCCACCTACACGGGCGTCTTCGACAAGATCCGTACCCTGTTCTCCGAGACCGTCGAGGCCAAGACCCGCGGCTACCTTCCCGGCCGGTTCAGCTTCAACGTGAAGGGCGGCCGGTGTGAGGCCTGTTCCGGCGACGGCACCATCAAGATCGAGATGAACTTCCTGCCCGACGTGTACGTGGCCTGCGAGGTCTGCGGGGGAGCGCGCTACAACCGCGACACCCTCACCGTGCACTACAAGGGCAAGAACATCGCCGAGGTGCTCGACATGCCCATCAGTGAGGCGGCGGAGTTCTTCGAGCCGATCTCCGCCATCCATCGATTCCTCAAGACCCTCGTCGAGGTGGGCCTCGGCTACGTGCGGCTCGGCCAAAGCGCCACCACCCTCTCCGGCGGTGAGGCGCAGCGGGTCAAGCTCGCGACGGAGCTGCAGCGCCGCTCCATGGGCCGCAGCGTTTACTTCCTCGACGAGCCGACCACCGGCCTGCATTTCGAAGACGTGCGGAAACTCTT
>JBDTAA010000103.1:0-5004 GCA_039924805.1 Cryobacterium sp. | reverse complement strand
CTCACCGCGCGAATGAGGATGATGGTTGACCAGACCGCAACGGCCGTGGCCAGCGCGGACGACCGCGCCTCAGTACCGCTGTAGGTCACCCGAGGCAAAATCGCGAAGACGACGGCTGCGACAAGCGCAAGGCGCTCGTCGACGAGCGACCTGGCCAACACGAATGTGCCCGCGGTTGCGATCCCGACTGCAATGGCGCTCGGCAGCCGAGTCGACAGTTCGGAGCTGCCGAACAGGCCGACCCAAAAGTGCAGGAACAGATAGTAGGTTCCGTGCACGGCGTCGACGTTGCCGAGCATGCGGAACAGCGACGGCAGAGATCGTTCCGCCGACATGACGCTCGCGCCCTCGTCGCCCCAGAAGGATGGCCGCCACGAACCGGCGAACGAGATGACGAACCCGAGAAGGCCGAGCAGCGCGGGGACAAATCTCCTGGCTGCCCGGCCGCCGAGGGAGTCCGGCCGGGCCCGGGGAACACCCTCCAGAACCCAGAGCCCCATGGTGCTCTCCTCCCGAGTCCGACGCCACCTGGCGTACATGGTGCCACGGCCCGTGTGTCCTCGCTGCCCTCGGTAGGCTGGAGCCATGGTTGACTCCGCGCCGACGATTCCCGCCTCTCACGGTGACGCCGTGGCCATCGCTGTCGCGCAGTTCCGGCCCGGAACCGATCGAGGCGAGAACCTCACGGCGATGCGCGCGCTCGCCACGACCGCGGTGGGCAGGGGCGCCGCGCTGATCGTGTTCCCCGAGTATTCGGCCTTCTTCGAGCCGGTCATGGGGCAGGCATCCGTCGACGCGGCGGAACCCCTCGACGGGCCGTTCGTCTCGGCGCTCGCCGTCCTGGCGTCGGAACTTGGTGTGCACATCGTCGCGGGGATGTTGGAGGCCACGGTCGACGCCCGGCGCCTCTCGAACACCGTCGTCGCGGTCAACCCGGCCGGGGAACTGGTGGCCACGTACCGCAAGCTGCACCTCTACGACGCCTTCGGCGATCGCGAATCGGACTGGGTGCTCGCCGGGGAGATTCGGCCGCCGGAGACGTTCGAGTTTGCGGGTCTGACGGTCGGCTTGCAGACCTGCTACGACATCCGTTTCCCCGAGGTGACGAGGAGACTCGTCGACGCCGGGGCCAACCTCGTGCTCGTCCCATCGGAGTGGGTGCGCGGGCCGCTCAAGGAACACCACTGGCGCACGCTGGTCACGGCCCGAGCCCTCGAAAACACCATCTACGTCGCGGCCGCGGACCAGCCCCCGCCCATCGGGGTGGGAAACAGCATGATCATCGACCCGATGGGTGTCGAACTCGTGACGATAGGCGAGGCCACGGATGTCGCGGTGGCCTGGGTGTCGATGGAGCGCATCGCGGCCGTCAGGGCCCTCAATCCGGCGCTCGCGTTGCGCCGGTTCACGGTGGCTCCGCGCTGAGCCGGTCGTCTGCGCCGGAGCGCGTGCCCGAGACGTGGGCGCGGCGGCATTAGGTCTCGCGAGCCACCGTCGACTGCGAGCGTGGCGCGCTGTGGCTGCTGAACGACACATCGGGACGGGACGAATGAGTCGGACCAGCTGGCTCGGTCCCGGACCGATCTTCACCCGTGGCGACGAGCCCCTGCGAGCTATTGGCGGAGCGGGTGAGCTGGGCAAGCCAGAGCGGATTGATCGTCGGCGGCTGGCCACCGGAAAACTTGAAATAGAGCGGGATAGCCGGGTGCAACCACGCCGAGCTGCGCCCGTCACCGACCTCCGCCGCATTGCGCCAGGAAAGCAGGAAGCTCTCGCCCCGGCGGAGCTTCTGCACAATAACGATCTGCAGGTGAGCCAGAATCCGATCGTCGAAATCCACTGTCACCCTGTCGTATGTCAACGAACCCATGGGTGCCGCTTTCATTCGTGAATGGGGTGCCGGGAGCGGGTGAAAGCGGTTGATACCACTCGCAGGATAGCTGGAGGTTCCCTCAACTATCCTCGCATCAGTACGTCAAAGCAAGAGCAACGGCAATCGCCCCCGCTGGTCAACGGGGAGGAGCCGCAGCGTCTCCCAAGGTCGCTCGATGTGGCCGAAGTGACCGGTGTCGTCCAGCGTCTCGCAGATGAAATCGGGGATGACGTGGCCGAGCCGTGCGCCGTCGGATTCCGCGACGAAGACGTCTGAGTCGCCCTTCTGGGCTCGGACCGGGCACCGGATGCGCGACCACGAGCGCTCCGGGTCGTAGGCCGCTGCGAGCGAGGAGGCCAGGCTGAAGGCACGTGGGCGCGCCTCGGCGGCGAGTGCTGCCACGACACTGGCGCTGATCAGCCGGGGCCGGCTGAACAGCGGTGAGACGAGTGGGCGGAGGAGGGACATCCGTTCGAGGCCGCGCACGAAGCCCGTGCCCGCCGCGCCGGCCAGGCTCAGGACCCGCATAACGTGGAGGAGGGCCGCGTAGCCGGGCAGCAGGGCGAAGCGGGTGACCGGATGCCGGGCGCTCTCGACGACCGAGAAGGTCGTGGCCGAGACCAGCCCGACGAACGTCGTCTCGCGGGCGGCGACGGCGGCGAGCTCCAGGGCGACGAGACCACCCATCGAGTGGCCGATCACCACCCATCGGCGGTAGCCGAGCGCCAGGGCGATCTCGGCCACGAGCCGTGCCATGCCTTCGATCGTCAGGGGCTCCTCGCCGCTCGGCTCGGGGCTGTCTCCCCAACCGGGCAGGTCAGGGATGATCAGGTCGCTGGGCGACGTGGCGTCATCCGCGGCGCTGAGCAGGGGAGTCCACGTCGACCACGAACCGGCCGCGCCGTGCAGCAGGATCGTCGCCGTGTCACTGTCCGTTCGCCGGCCGTGCCGCACAACAACCCGACCGGCGCCGAGCGCCAGCGAGCTGGTCGTGAGCCCGAACTGCCCGGGATCGGCTTTGATCGGGAATGGGCAGTATTGCGTCCGGCTCGAGGGCCGGGCGGCGGCGCGACGACTGGTTGGCGACACTGTGCTCATGACCTTTGTTCGGTGCCGGCCGGTCCTGTGGATTGGCCGGGTGTCGGAATAGGCGTGCGGCGGGGGCGGTTGGCGGAGAGGGGAACACGCTCCGGCGATGCTTCCCACTGCTTCCCCATATCTCCAACGGAAAGAGCACTTGTGAAACTTTTTACCCCCCTCACGCTCGGTGAACTTGAACTGTCCAACCGGATGGTCATGGCTCCGCTGACCCGAGTCCGATCCGGATCGACCGGAGTGCCCGGTCCTCTGGTGGTGGAGCACTACCGGCAGCGCGCGTCGCTGGGTCTGATTGTCTCCGAGGGCACCTACCCGAGCCACGCCGGCCAGGGTTTCCCCGGCCAGCCCGGCCTCGTGACTCCCGAGCAGCTCGAGGGCTGGAAGAACGTGGCCGAGGCCGTGCATGGGGCCGGCGGCCTCATCGTCGCGCAGGTCATGCACGCAGGACGTGTCACGCACGAGGGAACCACGGGCGGCCGCGAGGTTGTCGGCCCGAGCGCGATTGCCATCGATGGCGAAACCCGCACCTACGATGGCAAGCAGGCCTATCCCGTTCCGCGGGCGCTGGCCACGGATGAGCTGCCGGCCATCATCGCGGAGTTCGTCAAGGCGTCGAAGGATGCCGTCACCGCCGGCCTCGACGGCGTCGAGCTCCACTCCGCGAACGGCTACCTCCTGCACGAGTTCCTCTCGCCGGCCTCAAACCAGCGTGATGACGTCTACGGCGGATCCCCGGCCAACCGGGCACGCTTCGTGGCCGAGGTGGTCACGGCCGTTGCCGAGGCCATCGGCGCGGGTCGCGTGGGCCTCCGGATCTCACCGGAGCACAACATCCAGGATGCGCTCGAGACGGACGCGGACGACGTCCTGGCCACCTACGGCGCGCTGGTCGACACGATCGCCCCGTTGGGCCTGGCGTACCTGAGCATTCTCCACAAGAACCCCACCGGTGAGCTGGTGCAGGAACTGCGCAGGCGCTTCGGCGGTGCGGTGCTCATCAACAGTGGCTTCGGGGACATCACGACCCGCGACGAGGCCAGGGGCCTGGTCACTGACGGCCACGCCGACGCCGTCGTCGTTGGACGTCCGGCCATCGCCAACCCCGACCTCGCTCGTCGGTGGCTCGAAGACCTGCCGCTGAATGCACCCGACCCGCTCACCTTCTACGGCGACGGCGCTGCCGGCTACACGGACTACCCGGCACTGGCCCACTAGCGGCCCTGGCCCACTAGCAGCCCTGGCCCACTAGCCAGCTGATTGCGCATAACTCCTCCACTTTCACCCGACGAGGGTTCCGGCGCCCGGAAAGACGCGCCGCCGGAATGTCGCGCCGACCAAACTGGAGGAGTTATGCGCGCCCGGGAGCGATGCCGGCCAGCTGCGCCGCCGCCCGCTCGAGCAGGTCGGGCTTCTTGCAATAGGCGAAGCGAACGAGCGGCGCGTAGCCGGCACGGTGCGCCGGGGAACAGAACGCCGTGATCGGCACGGCGACAACGCCGGCCAGGTCGGGCAGACGCCGGCAGAACTCGGCGCCGTCGGTGTGGCCCAGCGGCGTGGCATCCGCCACGATGAAATAGGAGCC
Source organism: Cryobacterium sp. (assembly GCA_039924805.1). GTDB lineage: Bacteria > Actinomycetota > Actinomycetes > Actinomycetales > Microbacteriaceae > Cryobacterium. The sequence goes on along the minus strand of JBDTAA010000103.1, from coordinate 451 downwards.
CTGCGGAACCGTGATGGCGAACCCCGCGGCCGTCAGTCCACGAGCGAGCAGGTCGCGCTTGTGCTGGAGCTCGGTCGCGATGCCGGTGAAAAAGCTGTCCGGCAGGTCGAGGCCGGTGGCGATCGCGGGCTGGAACGGTGCCCCGTTCACGTAGGTGAGGAACTGCTTCACGGCCAGGATTGCCGTCACGAGCGGGGCCGGCGCCGTGAGCCAGCCGATCTTCCAGCCGGTGGTGTTGAACGTCTTCCCGCCCGAGGAGATCGTGATGGTGCGTTCCTTCGCGCCGGGAAGGGTCGCGACCGGGATGTGCGGGTCCCCGAACGTGAGGTGCTCGTAGACCTCGTCGGTGACGATCAGCGCGCCGTGCTTGTGCGCGAGCTCGACGATCAGCTCGAGAGTCTCCCGAGGGAACACCGCTCCCGTGGGGTTGTGCGGGTTGTTCACCACGATG
>JBDTAA010000102.1:0-4620 GCA_039924805.1 Cryobacterium sp. | reverse complement strand
CTTATTGACTAGCCTTTCGCCAGTGCCGCGTAGCGGAACTTGAACGACGCGTCGAGCGTGTCCGACGTTCCGGTCACGCCTGTGCCGGTGACGGCAACCTGGGCGCCCTGGAGGAGGGGCACGGTCGACAGCTGGGCCGCGACCTTGTCCTGGATCTCCTCGATGAGCTTGGTGCGCTCCGCCGCATCGGCCGTGACGGCCTGCTTCAGGATCAGGTCGTTGACTGCCGTGTCCGCGTAGTGGTTCTTCAGGAAGTTCGCTTCCAGGAAGAACGGAGTCAGGTAATTGTCAGCGTCCGAGTAGTCGGGGAACCAGCCGAGCTGGTACGCCGGGTACGCGTCGGTGGTGCGGTCCTTCGAGTACTGGACCCACTCGGTGGACTGCAGCTTGACCGTGAAGAGCTTGGATGCCTGCAGCTGGTCCTTGACGAGTGCGTACTCGTCAGCGGAGCCGGGGCCGTAGTGGTCCGCGTTGTACTGCAGGTTCAGCTCGACCGGGGTGGTGATTCCGGCTGCTTCCAGAGTGGCCTTCGCCTTGGCCGCATCCGGGCCGCCGTTTCCGTCGCCGTAGAGGCCCTTGAGGGCTTCGTTGGCACCGGTCAGGCCGGCGGGAACGTAGGAGTAGAGCGGCGAGTACGTGCCCTTGTAGACCTGGTCGGCGAGTTCCTCACGGTTGACGAGGTCGGCCACGGCCTGGCGAACGGCGAGTGCCTTGGCCGGGTCGGCGTCGGCGCTCTTCGCGCCGAAGGGCTGCGTGTCGAAGTTGAAGACGATGTAGCGGATCTCTCCGCCGGGGCCGTCAACAACCTTGACCTTGTCGTTTCCGCGCAGGTCCTCGATGTCCGTCGCCGACAGGCTGCGGAACGCAACGTCGATGTTGCCTTCCTGCACGTCGAGCTTCAGGTTCGAGGCCTCGGTGTAGTACTTGACCCGGACGACGTCGGTCTTCGCAGCGCCGAGGAGGCCCTGGTAGTCAGCGTTCGCCTTGTAGCCGATGAGGTTGTTGAAGTCATAGCTCGTAATGACGTACTGACCGGCGAAGGCGTTGGCCTTGACGATCTCGTCGTCCGGCGTAACGGCGTCGGCGGAGAAGGACTCCTCGTCGACGATCGGGCCGGCCGGGCTGGACAGGATCTGCGGGAAGATCTGGTCGTTTGCAGCCTTGAGCGTGAAGACGACGGTGCTGTCGTCGGGCGCCGCGGTGCTCGCGAGGTTGTAGAGCAGCGACGACGGCCCGTTGGCGTCAGCGATCTTGAGCTGACGGTCGAAGCTGAACTTCACGTCGGAGGAGGTGAGGTCGTTGCCGTTGGCCCATTTGAGACCGGGCTTCAGGGTGACGGTGTACTCGGTCGGGCTCGTGAACTCGGCCTTGCTCGCGATGTCGGGCTCGACGTCGGGGCTGCCGTAGGGCGTGTTCATCAGGAACGGGAAGACCTGGTTCTGCACGTTGAACGACCCGGCGTCATACGAACCGGCCGGGTCAAGGGCGGTCACCTTGTCGGTGGTCCCAATGGTGATGGGCCCTCCGGTCGCGGTGCCGGAGCCGGTGGTGCCGCCGGCGGAGCAACCTGCGAGCACGAGGGCTGCGGCAGCGAAGGCTGCCGAAGCAGCGAGAACGCGCTTGCGGTTTGTGGATGCGGATGTCATATCCGAAACCTCTTCCTGTAGGTGTTTCCATAGGTGTGACTCGTGCATGGACGCGCGCGGTAGCGGCAGCCGTGCATAGCTGTAGTCCAAGAAATAGCACAGAAAGGTCGTTTCTCTCCTGCAAGACAAGCCATCTTTACCGAGCTGCAACCAACTTTACTGAGACGCAACCACGCAGCCGCAGCACCTTCACTCCTCGCGAAGACTGCGCCGCTCGGCTTCCACGCGAACGAGTTCGCGCTGCACCGTGCCGTAGACCTCGCGGTTGCCCGGATCCGTGCGCTGCAGTCGGCCCAGCAACTCGGCCTTCTGCCTGAGCAGGTCCTTGTCGACGAGCGAGATGATGATGTCGCCCACGTACCGGTCGATGTCACGCTGGGTGCGTTCGGGCAACGGCGCCATCGCCAGCTGTTTCACCAGGTTTGCGAGCTGCTCCGGCACTTCCGCGACGACAAGGTCGAGCCAGTCCGCGGAGGCGGCCTGTGACAGGCTGGCCTGGATCGCGTCACGCACGACGGCCAGGGACGGGTTCGCGAATGTCGTCTGCACCGCGCGGGCGAGGAGATCGGCGGCGACCAGGCCGGGGTGTTGCAGGATCGCCATCAGGCCGTCGCGTTCGAGGCGGGTGACCGGGTCGGTCGGCAGCTCCAGCAGCGAGAAAGGCTTCTCGGCCGGCGGGGCCGCAGCTGCCCCCAGCGCCCGATTCGGCGCCGCGGCGGGCTCGGCGGTGCGGGTGCGGGCTTGGGCCGCCGTCACGGCCTTCTTGACCTCGCCAAGCTCCATCCCGAGCATGCGGGCGAGTTCGTGGGTGTAGCCGGGTCGAAGTGCCGGGTCGCGGATGTCGCCGACGATCGGGGCCGCAGCGCGGAGCGCCGCCACGCGTCCCTCGACCGTGTCGAGGTTGTATTGGCCGAGCAACTGCCGGATCATGAACTCGAACATCGGCTTCTTCGAGTCGACGAGTCGGCGCACGGCGTCGTCGCCGCGGTGCAGGCGCAGGTCACAGGGGTCGAACCCGTCGGGCCCCACGGCGACGAAGGTCTGCGCGGCGAAGCGCTGCTCCTCGCTGAACGCGCGCACCGCCGCCTTCTGGCCGGCGGCATCCGGGTCGAATGTGAAGACCACCTCGCCGAGCCGGCTGTCATCACCGAGCACGCGTCGCAGCACCTTGATGTGGTCGACGCCGAATGAGGTGCCGCAGGTGGCAACGGCCGTGGTGACACCGGCCATGTGGCAGGCCATGACGTCGGTGTAGCCCTCGACCACAACGACCTGGTGGCTGCGGGAGATGTCGCGTTTAGCCAGGTCGAGGCCGTAGAGCACCTGGGCCTTGTGGTAGATGGGCGTCTCTGGCGTATTGAGGTACTTCGGTCCCTTGTCGTCGTCAAGCAGCTTGCGCGCGCCGAAGCCGATGGTCTGCCCGGTGATATCCCGGATCGGCCAGACCAGCCGGCCGCGGAAGCGGTCGTAGACGCCGCTCGCCCCCTCGCGGCTGGAGACGAGACCGGCGAGGGTGAGCTCCTCGGTGCTGAAACCCTTGCCGCGCAGGTGGTTGGTGAGCTCGTCCCAGCTTTTGGGCGCGAAGCCGACCCCGAAACGCTCTGCGGCGGTGGCGTCGAATCCACGCTCGCCGAGGAACGTGCGCCCGACCTGGGCGCCCGGGCTGCCTAGCTGCTCGACGAAGAATTCCGCCGCGGCCTGGTTTGCGGCGAGAAGGCGGGCCCGGTTGCTGTGGTCAGGGGCTCCCCCGCCGTCTTCGTAGTGGAGCTGGAGGCCCACCCGGCCGGCCAGCCGTTCGACGGCCTCGGAGAAGCTGACGTGGTCCATCTTCTGCAGGAACGAGTACACGTCGCCGCTCTCGCCACAACCGAAGCAATGGTAGAAACCGACCTGGGGCCGCACGTGGAAGCTGGGGCTGCGTTCGTCGTGGAAGGGGCACAGGCCCTTCATCGACCCGACACCGGCGGACTTGAGGCTGACGTAGTCGCCGACGATGTCGGCGATGTTGGTTCGGGCCTTGACCTCTTCGATGTCGCTTTGTCGGATCAGGCCTGCCATAGCTGAATGCTAGTCCCGCCCATGGGTCAGTCCTGGACCAAACGCTCGTACCAGGCCAGAGCGGACTGGTCGGTGAGGCTGGCGACCTGGTCGACGACGACGCGCTTGCGCGCGGCGTCATCCTGTGCGGCGTGCCAGTCCTCGCGGAACCCGGGGTCGAGCTGGGCGTCGCCGGTGGCGAGCAACGCGTCGGCGAGGAGGGTGAGCACCTGCCGCTGTTGCACGTAGATCGGTTTGCGGGTGTTGCGGGTCATCACGAATGCGGCGACGATGCCTTTCAGCACGGCGATCTCGGCCTGGATTTCGAGCGGCACGACGACGTGCGCGCCGAAGCGGATGAGGCTGTCGCCCGGGTAGGCCTGGCGGGTGGCCCGCACCGCGGCTCCGGAGAATCGTCCGATCAGCTGGCTGGTGAGGTTCTTCAGGCGACCCTGGTCGCGCCGCCCGGCGGTCCAGCCGTCGAGCCACACGTCGAGGGAGTCGAGCCGGTCGAACGCACGGATCAGTTCGTCGTAGGTGAGTTCGCCGCCGATCCATTCGTACATCGAGGAGACGAGCTCGTCGTGGTCGACCCGGCTGCTCAGCGCCGCGACATCCACGTAGCCGTTGACGACGGCGTCCTCGAAGTCGTGAACGGAGTAGGCGATGTCGTCGGAGAGGTCCATCACCTGCGCTTCGATGCAGAGCCGGCGGTCGGGCGCCCCGGTGCGGAGCCACGCGAAGGCGGCGAAGTCGTCGGCGTAGAAGCCGAACTTGGCACGGCCGCTCGGGTCGTTGACCGAGGAGCCCTCCGGCCAGGGGTACTTGCAGCTGGCGTCGAGGCTGGCCCTGGTGAGGTTCAGCCCGTAGCTGCGCCCGTCGGCGCCGAACACCTTGGGTTCCAACCGGGTGAGCAGGCGCAGCGTCTGGGCGTTGC
>JBDTAA010000101.1:0-7700 GCA_039924805.1 Cryobacterium sp. | reverse complement strand
CGCCGATCGGCCGGTCAGCGAACCTGGACCCGGCGAGGTGCGGGTGCGGATTGTGGTCGGCGGCGTGAACCCCACCGACTGGAAATCGCGCCGCGGCTCGGCGCCGGGCGAGGCGCTGTCGTTTCGCGAGGTTGTGCCCGGCCAGGACGGCGCGGGAATTGTCGAGGCGGTCGGTGCCGGCGTGGAAAACGTCGCGGTGGGTGACCGGGTGTGGCTGGCGCTCGCCGCGTACCAGCGCGCGAGCAGCGGCACGGCCCAGGAGCGGTCGGTGCTTCCCGCCGACCGTGTCTTCGCGCTGCCCGGGAATGCGAGCCTCGACCAGGGTGCGAGCCTCGGGGTGCCGGCGATCACCGCGTACCGCGCGTTGACGGTGGCCGAAGACGGGCCACGCCGGCTGCATCCGGGGGCCCTGTCCGGCAGGGTCGTGCTGGTGGCCGGCGGGGCAGGCGCGGTCGGGCACGCCGCGATCCAGCTGGCTCGGTGGGCGGGGGCATCCGTCATCACGACGGTGAGCGGGCCCGCGAAGGCGGCGCTCGCCACGGCCGCGGGCGCGCACCACGTCTTGACCTACACCGACTCGGACATCGCCGACCAGATCCGGCGGATTGCGCCGCGCGGCGTGGACCTCGTCGTGGAGGTCGCCCCCGCTCAGAATGCGCGGCTCGATCTCGCGGTCATCCGCAATCGCGGCTCGATCGCGGTCTACGCCAACAACGGCGGCGACGAGGTGACGCTTGACGTGCGCAAGCACTTCAGCCTCAACGTTCGCTACCAATTCGTGCTGCTCTACACGGTGGGTGCCGACGTCATCCGGGCGGCGGCGGAGGACATCAATGCCGCGCTCGGTGACGGCGCCCTGGCGGTGGGGGAGAAGGCCGGCCTGCCCCTGCACCGCTTCGATCTGGCCGACACGAAGGATGCCCATGCCCTGGTCGAGAGCGGCGCTGTCGGGAAGGTGCTGATCGACGTCACGGCCGAGTGACCGGCGCGCATGACTCCTGCAGATTCCGAACGCCGCGGGACCGTCCCGCGCGATCACCCGGGAGTTTCGGTGAGCGCGGGTCAGCTGGGCGCGAGAACCTGCTCGCGGTGCGCTGGCTCGGGCAGGGACTCGGCAGTGATGGCCGGGATGGCGGGGATGCCGTCTGCCGAGCCCGCAGCGCGCACGGCCGCGATGCCGCCCAGGATCAGCCCGCCGCCGAGGAGTTGGAGGGGCGTGAGCTGTTCGCCGAGGAGTAGCCAGGCGAAGAACGCCGCGAAGACGACCTCGAGCAGGGAGACGAAGGAGACGAGGCGCGAACCGAGCGCTTCGGCCGCCGTGATGCCCGCCACGTAGGCGATCGAGGTACTGACCACGGCGACGATCACCAGCGGAACCCACCACGGCATGTCGATGCCCGCGAGCGGCAGATCGCCCAGCGTGGCGGTGAACGGAAGCAGGCCGGTGGCGCCGAGCAGGCCCAGCACGAGGCCGCCCAGCACGAGACCGAAGGCCGCAAACGCGATCGGGGGCAGCCCGTCGCTGGGGCGGGCCGCCACCACGAAGTAGATCGCGCAACCGACCATGGCGAGAAAGGCGAAGCCGAGGCCGACCGGGTCAACGGCGCGGATGGCGCCCGGACCGATCACGAGCAGCATCCCGCCCACGGCGAAGACCGACCCGACCAGAACGAGGGAACGCGGGATTCGGCGGCTCGTCGCCCACACGACCGCGACCAGGAGGAGCGGGGCGAGCATCTCGATGAGCAGCGCGGTGGAGACGGGAATGGTTTGGATCGCGGCGAAATAGAAGAGTTGGGTGAAGACGACGCCGACGAGGGCCATCAGGGTCACCCGCCAGCGTGCCCGCCAGAGGGCGGACCAGCGGCCGCGCAGGGAGATGACCGCGACCGGGAGCAGCACGAGGCCACCGACGGCGACGCGTGCGGTGACGGCGGCAGTCGGCGACCAGCCCGATTCGAGCAGGGGCTTGATGAAAGCGCCGGAGGTACCGAACGAGACGGATCCGACGACGGCCACGACCAGGCCGGCTGACGTCGATGAGATTTTCACGATGCTTCTTTCTGCCACGTTCCACGTTACGGTCTAGAGTTGTTGATGACCATAACGTTATACGATGGTCCGTTAGGAGTCAACATGCAGTTTGCCCATGACACCGAGGAGGCGTTGGAGTTCGCCGTCGTGCTCGGCAATACGGGGCCAGAGGCATCCCGGAGCGGCGCCGACGAGCTCGGCACGCTCGACCAGCTGGTCGAATTTCTCGCCCGGTATCCCATTTCCGGGCGCATCGACGCCGACGAGCGCGAGCGGCTCGATGTGCTGCGAGCCCGCGATCAGTTGCGGCTCGTCTGGAGCCTCGATCGCGACAACGCGGCGCTTCAGGTGAACACGATGCTCGCCGAGGCCCACGCCCTGCCCTACCTCGCTCGGCACGACGGGTCCGACTGGCACATGCACGCCACGACGTCCGACGCTCCGCTCGGGGAGCGCATGCGTGTGGAGGCCGCGCTCGCGCTGATGGACGTCATCCGGATGGACGAGATGCAGCGTCTGCGGATCTGCGAGGCGGACGATTGCGCCGGGCTCATCATCGATCTCTCACGCAACGGGTCCAAGCGATACTGCAGCGCACGCTGCGGTAGCCGGATGAACATGATCGCGTTCCGCAAACGGCAGGGCGAGCAGGGCTGACGGCGCATCCGGGCCTCACCCGTGCTTGTGCGGCACGAGCACGTGGCGCAGTGCGGCGACGTGCGCGGCAGTCGGCGTCACCACCTACTGCTCGGTCGCTTGAGATCCGCCACCGGTCCTGCGGTGGTGATGCCCTCGATGCGCGCGCCGTTCCGATGAACGCCTGGATGGCCTCGTGGCCGGGATAACCCGCACCTCGGTGCCGCGTTCGTGCGCGCGGCGCACGAGGTCGGCCGTTCCTCCCACGCCACGCGAGGCCTCGCCGTCCCAGACCGCCACGAGTAGATCGCAGCGATCCAGCATGGCGAGCCCGGCCGCGAGGTAGGCGTCGGTGTTCACGACGGCGATTTCGAGCGTCGTGACGGTCGTGGCGGCCGCAAGGTACCGGTCGAAGGCGGCCCGAGCGCGCGCGGGGAGCGCGGCCCGGTAGTCCCGGCCCGGAACGATGACGTGCAGTTCCCCACCGAGGCCGAGAACCACGTCCGCGAAGAGCTGGTCGGCGCCGGCCGCGAGCGCCGTGATTCCGATGAGAGGCCGCTCCACCGTGGAGAGCACGGTCGCGATGGACTGACGGATGCCGGCGGCATCCGTCAATGACCGGTGCCCGGTCACGGCAACGATCGTCAACTCAGCGTCCGTAGCCGAGGAGGCCCTGCCAGCGGGCATGCTCGGCGTTGATCGAGTCTTCGGCGACGCCGACGAACGCCGGCCAGTCGGACTCGTCGACAAACACCACGCGACGCCCGAGATCGCGCAACAGAACCGTCTCGTGCTGGTACGTGCTCGCGAGCATGGAGTGCTGCCGCAGCTGCGACCAGGCCAGGAAGGCGGCCGCGAAGGCGCTCATCAGGCCAACCAGCTCGCCGGGAGCGCCCTCGAGCACCTGCACCGCCTTGAGGATGCCGAACAGCATGCCGGCGACCTCCGCGACGAGCATGAGGGTGAGCCAGAACTGGCTGCGCCTCGCGTGGAAGGCGGCCTTCGCGGCGTACCAGCGCTCCTGGTCCCGGATGCGCGAGTCAAAATAGCGGCTGCGCAGCTCGGCGAACGCGAGTGTGCGGATCGAGTGCATGTCTTCCGTGACCTCGGAGAAGGAATCGGGCCGGAAGCCGGAGCCGTAACCGGCAGAAGCGTCGGCGCCGGAGTCGTCGTGGACAAGTACGATGTCTTCGCCGAGGGTGGCGAAGGCGTCGACGAAACGGCGCTCGGCAGCCGAGTCGACGGCGGCGCGTTCCTCGTCGCCGGAGCCAGGCAGGGCGCGCTCGAAGCCGGGCCCACCGAACGCGTATCGGTAGCACAACGACTTCGAGACCTCCGCGGTCTGGCGCGCCGAGTACCAGACGTCTTCGTCCTTGCGCTGAACCATCAGCAGCCGAAGGAGGAGGCTGATGCCGAACAGGGTCGCGGCGATCACGCCGCTCCAGTTCACGGGCGGTCGGGCGGTCGCCAACGGGAAGACACCGACGAATGCGGCGAGCACGATGAGCGTCAGTTGGGTGCGGTGCATCCGCAGGAAGGCGCGTTGGGTTGCGTTCGCGGTGGCGTCCGCGTCCACGCAGAGGGGGGCGAGTTGCATCATGCCTGCACCCCCGCCGCTGCAGGGTCGGGTGGGCGTGCCGTCTGCGCAGCCGGCGCATCGAGTTCGCCCGATTTCAGCGCCGTGATGATCGACGCGGCATAGGACCAGTCCCAGCGTCGCCGGGCGCCGTAGCCACGCCAGCCCGTGGCCGCCGACCAGGTCGAAATGTGCACTCCGGAGGGCGGCGGGGTGACGTCGAGCGGGGCGAATAGTGGCCACTGGGCGGCTCGTGCGCGGAAGGCACCCCAGCGGCGGGCGAGTTCCCCCCGCGGCCAGGGGGCGACCACGATCATCAGCCGGAGCTCGTCGGCCCGGTTGGCGATGTGGTCCATTTCCCACTCGAGCCCGGGGCGCACCTCGGCCGGCGTGCCGGCCATCACGACGGCGCGGGCGCCGGCCACCCAGTCCCGCACCTGCTCCTGCCAGGCGTCGTCGCCGACCGAGATCTTGGCGGCACCGAGGTCGGCCAGGCGCTGCTTGCGCGGTGAGATCGCGATAACCGGCCCGAAGAGGCTCAGGTACCTCACGAGTACCTCCTCGAAGCGGGGGCGACCGAACGGCGTCAGCAACTCCAGGAAGCCCTTCCGGGACACCGCATTACCGATGCGCAAGCGATCCTCGTCGAACCCGCGCAGGTAAAGGAAATACGGCCGGGTGTCGTTCTCGAGGGTCGTCTGCAGGGAAATGCGGGCCACACGCTGGCCCAGTCGATCGACGAGGTAGCCGGCGAACACGGCCAGGAGGACCACGAGGAAGGCGAGGCCGAAGGTGCCAGTCCGATCGAGAGTGCTCACGAGCTGCCGCACTTCGGCGTACGCGGAGAGGAGGAGTCCCGACTGCCGGCCGGACTGGATCTGCTCGTCGATCGTGACGCGGGTCGACCCTCGGTCGGTCAGGAGCTGGAGCGTGGCGAAGGCGTAGAAGACGAGCGCCGTTCCGGCGAGGACGTGGGCCGCGCCGCGCAACAGCGAACCGCCCACGCCTCCGGCGGTCGGCCGGCCGATTCGGGCGCGAGCCATGCCGAGCAACGGATGCGGCCGCCACACCAGCCTGAGTGCCAGACCGAACATCGCGTACAACGCGAAGGGCCCGACGAGCGCGAAGGCCAGCATCCACAGTCCAGTGTTCCCCATGGCGAGCAGCGCGTAGAACCACACGACCACGACGCTCACGGTCAGGATCAGGCGCCGCAGGATAAGGCCGGCGCGCACGCGGCGCACCAGGCGGTCGACGGCCACGAAACCAGGGTCGTTCGTCTTCGTCGAGTATCCGCGCGATCGCGCCCAGGACACGACGCGCTGAGGCAGAACCAACACGAGAAAGATCGCCAGCGGAAAGCCGATCAGGAGCGCCCCGGCCTGTCGCAGCGTGTCAATGCCGGACGTGTCTTCCCTGACCTGGCCGGGCAGGACCGCGGAGAGTTCACGCGCATAACCGGCCGTCGACTCGGTGCAGGTCACGATGTCGATGTTCGGGCAGGTGCGTTGCACATTCACGTAGACGGAACCCTGCACCCAGGAGCGGGCCACGCCCGGAATGCCGGCGGCATCCGTGAATTCGGACACGACGTCCAGGCGGGCGCCGAACGCGTACGGCAGCCCGGCGGCGTTCGCGCGGTCGGACCAGGCACCCCACTTCTCGTTGCGAACCTGGAAGGCGATTTCGGGGGAGGAACAGCGCATCCAGAAGATGTGCACGGCGGCGCCGTCGGCTCCCGCCCAATCCGTCGAGGCACCGTCGGGGCACCGTGCGGCGTCGGACGTCGCTACCGGTGATGTGCCGGCAAGTGTCCAGACGGCGGCATCGGGGTGCCAGTCGGCCAGGAGGTCGTCGGGCAGCCGGTCGATCGTCGTGCCGGGATCGTCCGATGCCGCGCGGGCGGGCGCCGCGTGGGCATCGGCCGCCTGGGTCTGGGCGAGGGGCACGAACAACGCCGCAGCTACGAAGAGCAACACGCGGCGTGCTTTCATCGTCGAATCCCGTCGGGTTGCGCCGATGCTACTCTCGCCGGGCTTGCTCGTCCAGAAATCGGCTTGACCGGCCATCGGGCAAGGGAGCGGGCACGGCGATCACGGCGTACGGACTCAGTCGGTGTCGTCGGACAGGCGCGCGCGGCTGAGCGCGTCTGCAAAGAGCGGGAGGCTGCGTTCGATTGTGTCTTCGCTCGCGGTCAGCGAGATGCGGAAGAAGCCGGGGGTCTCGAACATGGTGCCCGGCAGCACAAAGACGCCGCGCTGGGCCAGGTCGTCGGTGAAGGCGGTGTCGTCGGGCGTGGGCGATGTGACGAACAGGTAAAAGGTGCCCTCGCAGGGCCTGACCTCGTAGCCCATCCAGGTGAGCGATTCGACGATGCGGTCTCGTTTGCGCTGCAGCAGGGCGATGTCGATCGAGAACTCTTCGAGCCGCGGGAGCGCGTACTGGAGCGAGGCGTTGGGGTAGATCCAGCCCATCGAGATCTGCAGGGCGGTGATCGTCTCCCGGAGCTCGGCGCGGCCCGGCATGTCCGGCGGCAGGGCCAGGTAGCCGATGCGCTCGCCGGGCGCGAGGTGGGTCTTGCCGTACGTGTAGGCGAGCAGGGTGTGCGGATAGAACTCGGCGGGGCTGTGGAACGCGGCGCCGTCGTAGACGATCCGGTTGTACGCCTCGTCGGAGAGCAGATAGATCCTGCGGTTCAGTCGCACCGAGGCCGCCTCGAGCATGGCCGCCAGGGCGCGCAGAAGCTCCGGCGGGTAGATCCGACCCGTGGGATTGTTGGGCGAGTTCACGATGACCACCCGCGTGCGCGGCGTGATGGCCGCGGCGATCGCGGCAAGGTCGAGGTCGAACGTGGTCGTGTCGATCGGCACCTTGACTGATGTGAGGCCCGCCTCGGTCAGGATCGGTTCGTAGAGGAACCACGGCGGCAGGCTGAAGATCACCTCGTCACCGGGGTCGGTGACGGTCTTCAGCGCGAGGGCAATCGCGGAGAACGCCCCGGTGGTCAAGTAGATATCGTCGGGGTCGAATGCGACGCCCACCATCCGCAGCAGTGCAGCGGATGCCGCGGCCTGCGCCACGGGAGAATTCATCTGGTACGCGAACCACTCCTCGTTCTGCGGCTCGAGCGCCTCGCGAAGAGCGTCGACGTACGCGGCCGGCGGCATCTCGTGCGGATTTCCGAATGCGAAATCGCAGACGCCCGGGTCGCGCTGCCGCCGAGCGTAGACGGAATTGCCCAGGTAGTCGGTGAGCATCCGGAATGACGGGATGGCGGCGACCGTGGTGGCCCGGCGTGATGCCGGTGACCCGGCCAATTCGTTCATGTGGAGCCTCCTCGGCGGCGTGGCGGGGGTGCCGCGGCCGCGGCGTGGGTCGGGGCGACACGGCCCATTGTGGGCGTGGCTGTCGAGGATGGCAAGGGTGGGATGGGCCCCAGGCCGCCGGCCCGACC
>JBDTAA010000100.1:0-6406 GCA_039924805.1 Cryobacterium sp. | reverse complement strand
TCCGCCGCACCAGACGGGCACGCCGTGGGCGGCCGCGACGTCGTGGATGCGGCGAGCCTCGAGGTACCCGCCGACCCGTGCCGGCTTGACGTTGATGATACTGCAGGCGCCGAGGGTGATCGCCGTGGCCGCGTCGCGCGCCGATTCGATCGACTCGTCGAGGCAGATGGGCGTCGTGATCAGCTTGGCCAGGTTGGCGTGGCCGAGCATGTCGTCCTCCTTCATCGGCTGCTCCATCAGGAGCAGGTCGAAGGGGTCGAGCCTGGCCAGGTGCCGGGCGTCGGCGAGCGTGTAGGCGGTGTTGGCATCAACCTGCAGCAGCATCTCGTCGCCGAAGCGCTCCCGAACGGCTCGCACCGGCTCGAGGTCCCAGCCTGGTTCGATCTTGAGCTTGATCCTCAGGTAGCCCTCGGCGAGGTATCCGCCGACCGCGTCGAGCAGCTCGTCGATCGAGTCCATGATGCCCACCGACACCCCGGCGGGCACGGTGTCGTGCACGGCACCGAGGTAGCCGCCGAACGAGACCCCGGTCTCTTTCAGCTGCGCGTCGAGAATGGCCGTTTCCAGCACGGCCTTGGACATCATGTGTCCCTTGACCGGTTCCAGGGCGCCTGCGACCTGCTCGGCGGTCAACCGGTCGCCGAGCGCTTGGAGCCTCGGAACCAGGTGGTCCCGAATGACGAGGTCGCTTGCGTCAAGGAACTCCGAGCTGTACAGCGGACTTGACTCCATGGCGCACTCGGCCCAGCCCTCGGCGTTGGCGGTGGTCACTCGAACGATGGTGACCTCCCGTTCGGTCGATGTGCCGAATGACGTCCTGAACGGCCGCACGAGGGGAATGTGCGCCCGTCGCAGCTCGATGTTCTCAATCTTCATTGTTGTTCCTTCGGTGCGAGCCGATACCAGCCCGTTCGGGTGACCCCGCGGGCCGTATGCCCCGAGGCGAATGCGTCAGTGAAAGTTCGGCGGATGCTTTGGCGCCACGCAGCAGCCTGCTCCGGGTCGGTCGCGCGCAGGGCGACGATGTTGATGGGGACCCTGCACCAGAGGGATCCATTCGATTCGATCACGCACGGGAGCCCGTCGGGACCGACAGCGTGTGCGGTCTGCGCCGAAGGGTCAGTCGCGGCCCCCGCCTCGGGCAGTTCCACAGGCTCGGGCAGTTCCACAGGCTCGTCCAGTTCCACCGGCTCGGCGTGCCCCTCGCTGGCGTTGATGGCGGCCCCGGAGTTGAGCGGCCAGACCGCGATCAGGCGGTCGCTCTCGTCGTTGGCGTTGATCGTTCCGTGCATCGGACCGTAGAAATCCTGAGCGTACTCCGCAGCGTGGGCACCGAGCTTCGTGAGGTTGAAGCGGGCATTGCGGCTGACCAGCGGGTCGAAGGTCCAGGTCATGGTTGTCAGCCCGCGAGTCAGCGCCCATGCGCGCTGGTGTTGCTTGAGCGCGAAGCCGATGCCGGTGTCAGCGACCCCGGGGAGCACACCCGCGATCAACGAATACAACGACGCATTCTGCGGCGAAACGATCGCGACGGCGGCGCCGACAAGGGTCCCGTCGGCGTCGCGGGCGGCGGTGACGTTGCAGCCGGCGTGGCTGATGCTCCGCAGGAGTTCGGCCGGGATCGCGGACTCCCCCGCCGGCAGACCCCACACCGTGTTGAACAGCGCTTCGATCTCGGCCAGATCGGTCAAGCCGTCCTCATTGCCGACCCGGATCCCGGCCGCGTCCGCCGCCTGGGCTGCAGCGGTGTGTGCCTGCCGGACAAGCGCGGTGAGGGGAGACGGGAGAGGCATTTGCCTAGTTTGGAGCACGCCCGAACACCGATCTTTAGCGTCCGGCACGAACATTGAGCCAAATCCTTGTCCCACAGCACAAAAGCTGCCGGCTCAGCGTTTACGGTTGACCAATGACGTCACTTCCCGCCCGCCCGCGTGGCATCGCGGTGTCCGAGCTGCTCACCGTTCTCGATGGCTCCGGGCTGAGCCTCGCGTCCGGCCAGCCCAACCTGCGGTTGTCGTTGACGAGCCCAACCCTGTTCGATCCGTTGGTCGCGTTCACGGGGCGACGCAGCGGCATCCTGCTTGGGATCGGCGTGCACCCGGTGGCGGCCGAGTCCGCCGAAATTCTGCGGAGCGCCGCCCGCAGCGGATTCTGTGCCGTCGTGATCAAAGCACTTGGCCTCAGCGTCGAGACGCTCGCGGCCGTCGCGGACGCCATGGACATTGCCCTGTTCGTTGTGGACGACGACGTCGAGTGGCGGCAACTGGACACCCTGCTGACCTCCGCCCTCACGACGGCCACCGATGACCCGAGGTCGCTATCAGGCCTGGCCGTCGGCGACCTGTTCGCCCTCGCCAACGCGATTGCCGCCATGGTGGGCGGCGCGACGGCGATCGAAGACCTGCAGGAGCGGGTGCTCGCCTACTCCACGCTCCCCGGCCACCCCATTGACGAGACACGCAGGGACGGGATCCTAGGGCGTCAGGTTCCCGACCTGCCCGACACTGCCGAGGCCTACGCCTCCCTGTTCCAGGCGCCTGGCGCGGTCAGGCTTCCCGGCGCGGTGCCTCGGCGCCTGCCTGGGCTGCCGGCGGGCCAGAAGGAGCTTCCCCGGCTCGCGATAGCCGTGCGCGCGGGCACGCAGCCACTGGGTTCGATCTGGGTGATCGACGCGACCGGAATCCTGGACGCGGATGCGGAACGGGCGCTGGAACGAGCCGCCGACATCGCCGCGCTTCACATCCTCCGCGCGCGTAGCGCCGCCGACGTGGCCCGCCAGCAGCGCGCCGAGCTCCTGCGCCGCCTGCTCGAGGGCGGCGAGGATTCCCGTCTCGTTGCCGGCCAGCTGGGCATCGATGGCGCCGGGGCGTTCGTGGCCGTCGCGTTCCAACCCGAATTCGGGCCGACGGGTGACGAGCTGCGATTGAACCGCCTCGTGGACCTCATCGTCATGCACTGCGAGACACAACAACAGGGCACGGAATGTGTCGTGATCGGCAGCACCGTGTACGCCCTGTTCAGCGGGGCGGCCGGAGCCCAGCTCGCGGGTGTGGAGGCCATGGCAGCACGGCTGGTGGCGCGGGCGGCGTCTGCCCTGCGGATCGTGGTGCGGGCGTCGATTGGATCGCACGTCACCAGCGTCGGGCGGATCAGCCGTTCGCGGCGGGACGCCGACCTGGTTCTGCTGCTCCTGGCCAGCGAGCCAACCCCGGCTTCGGTCGCGAGCGCACGTGACGTGCGCAGCCACCTGACCCTGCTCGAGTTGGCCGACATCTTCAGGGACAGCCCCCGGCTCCAGTCGCAGCCGGCGGCCGCCGTACTCGAATTCGACGGGCACAGCGGAACCGAGTATGCGAGAACATTGCGCACCTACCTCGATTGCGCCCGGGATTCGGCCTCGACGGCAGAGCGGCTGGCCGTGCACCAGAACACCCTGCGATATCGGCTCCGGCGGGCGCACGAACTCTTCGGCATCGACCTCGCCAATCCGGAGGACACGCTGACACTCTGGCTGAGCCTGCGCGTGGCGGAGTACGACTGAGCGCAGGACTACTGAGCGCAGGACGACTGAGCGCAGGACGACTGAGCGCAGGATGACTGAGCGCAGCACGACTGAGCCGGCTTGCCGATAATCGGGGCTTCTGCCTCTTGTCAGACGGGGCGGCAACCGTGAGAGTGGACGAACCGGAGTTGCCCGGCGGGGACCGACGTCGTCGACCCGAGGCGGAGGAGTGTCGTGAATCGAGTCGTTGCACAAGTCACCGATGCGCTGGAATCCGAGTTGTGGCCCATCCCGTCGCTTGCCGTCGGGGCCGCGATCGGACTCGGAATCGGCCTCCCGGTGCTGGATGCCGCCATCGACGACCGGCTGTCTCCCCTGGTCGCCCAGTACCTCTTCGGCGGCGGGCCGGCAGCGGCCCGTGCCGTGCTTCAGGCGGTCTCTGGCTCGCTCATCACGGTGACGTCGCTGACGTTTTCCCTCACCGTTGTCACCCTCCAGTTGGCCAGCAGCCAGTTCTCGCCACGGTTGCTGCGCACCTTCACCAGCGACCGTTTCGTGCATGGCACGCTGGCGCTGTTCCTGGCGACGTTCACCTATGCGCTCACGGTCCTGCGCACGGTGCGGACCCAGGACGAGGGTGGCGCCGCGTTCGTCCCCCAGCTCTCGGTGACCTTCGCCTACGTCCTGTCCCTGGCGAGCGTCATTGCACTGGTGATGTTCCTGGCACACCTCACACGGGAAATCCGTGTTGAGACCATGATGCAACGGGTGTCCGCGGAAACCAGCGCGGTGATCAAGCGGCTGTTTGACGACGAGGACGCCGACCGCCCGGGTTCGGATACCCCAGTGCCGCTAGAGCCGACGGCCGGCTCCCGGCGAATCGAATCCGCGGACTCGGGCTTCCTGACTCACACGGACGAACGCGCCCTGCTCGCCGCTGCGACAGCATGGGAGGCCGTCATCAGGATCGACAGCGAGGCGGGTGACTCCCTGATCAGGCGGACACCGTTCGCCACGGCCTGGCCTCTCGACCCCTCCAGACGCTTCACCAGTGAGGAGCACGACGGGATCTCGAACGCTGTCAACGGTGCGATCGGAACCGGGGTCGAACGCACCAATCCCCAGGACGCGGGGTACGGATTCAGGCAGCTCGCCGACGTGGCCGCCAAGGCGCTGTCGCCAGGAATCAACGATCCGACAACGGCGGTGCACGTGATCGGACACCTTTCGGCACTCCTGTGCCTCGTCGCGGAACTCCGCGCCGGCCCGCGATCGATCAGCGACGAGAACGGCCGTGTGCGCGTTGTGGTGTCTCGACCCACAATGAGGGACCTGCTCGGCCTCGGCCTCAGCCAAATCCGCCAGTACGGCGCACAGGACCCCGTCGTCGCGTCCCGGATCCTGTGTCTCCTGAAGGAGGTCGCCTGGTGCGACCGGGCCAACGCGCACACCGTCGCCCTCAGGTCAGAGCTCGCCCAGACGACCGAGGCGTTCCAGAGGCATTCCTACGGCGCGGCGGAGCGCGGCCGGCTCGACAAGCTCGCCCGGCAGGTCAGTGACGCGCTCAAAAGCTGAGACGGCCCTCCTGCCCGGTTTTCCCGATGCGTCAGAGCGCTTTCGCCGCAGCGACGAGCACCTGGGCGAGGGTCGGAACGCCCACCGCACGGAAGACTTCGACGCCTCCTTCGGTCTTGACGATCACCGTGGGAGTGAATCGAATGGCGTTCGCTTCGGCTTCCGCGTTGTCCCTGGCAACATCCAGTTCCCGCGTGGTCGCCTGCGGCAACAGACGCGCCGCCTCGACAAGGACCGCGCGGGTCTGTGTGCACGGGTCGCAGAACGCGGAGGAGAAGAATACGAATTCCACTGTGGGCCTCTCTTCGCTAACCCCTGGCCAGGGCGATGACCGCCACGCCGAGGGAGACGAGCGCCAGCAGCACGGACACGCCGATCAGGACGGCGTGCACAATCAGGAACTTCGTGGGTCTGCCGGCCGAGTCACGAGCTCGCGCGTCGACCCGCACGCGGCGGAAGAACGGCGGCCAGACGACGAACGCCCAGGCCGCATTGATGATCAGGAGTACTGCGAGTGTCGTTGGCATCGGCCCCAGTCTACGTAAGGCCCGAGGCCGCTTCCCGCCCGGGGCGAGCCCGGTCGGCACCCACCGGTAGACTCGCCCCATGACAAATAGCGGTGACCGGCTGGTCTGGATTGACTGTGAAATGACCGGCCTCGACCTGGACAACGACGAACTCGTTGAAATTGCCGTCGTGATCACGGACTTCGACCTGAATCTCATTGGTCCAGGCCTCGACATCGTGATCAAGCCGGATGCCTCCGCGCTCGAGAACATGGGCGACTTCGTTCGCGACATGCACACCTCCTCCGGCCTGCTCGACGAGCTCCCCAATGGCGTCAGCGCCGCCGACGCCGAGTACCAGGTACTCGAATACGTGCTGAAGTACATCCCCGCCGAGCAGAAAGCTCCGCTCGCCGGCAACTCCATTGGCACCGACCGTGCGTTCCTGGCGAAGTACATGCCGCGACTGGACAACCAGCTGCACTACCGCAACGTGGACGTGTCCTCCATCAAGGAACTCGCCCGCCGCTGGTACCCACGCGTCTACTTCCAGGCCCCCGCGAAAGACGGCGGCCACCGCGCCCTCGCCGACATCCTGGAGTCGATCCGGGAGCTCTCCTACTACCGCCAGACGGTGTTCGTGGCCGACCCCGGACCCACCAGCATCGAGGCAAAAACACATTCGGCACAGGCCGTGTCCAACTTTGCCCCGCAGGTGTAATAGAATTCTTGAGTTGCCTACATCGCATGCGATGTGAGCAACACATGGTGGGTATAGCTCAGCTGGTAGAGCGCCTGGTTGTGGTCCAGGAGGTCGCGGGTT
>JBDTAA010000099.1:0-6066 GCA_039924805.1 Cryobacterium sp. | reverse complement strand
CCGAAGATGAGTCGCTCATCCGCATGGACATCGTGGAGATCCTCCGCGACAACGGTTTCGAGGTCGTCGGAGAGGCCGCCGATGGCGAGACCGCCGTCGCCCTGGCCACCGAACTGCGGCCCGACCTGGTGATCATGGACGTCAAGATGCCGCACCTCGACGGCATCTCCGCCGCGGAGCGCATCACCAAGGCGCACATCGCGCCCGTCGTGCTGCTCACCGCCTTCAGCCAGAAGGAGCTCGTCGAGCGGGCCACCGAGGCCGGTGCACTGGCCTACGTCGTCAAGCCGTTCACGCCCAGCGACCTGCTCCCGGCGATCGAGATCGCCCTCTCCCGCTACAGCCAGATCATCACGCTCGAGGCGGAGGTCGCCGACCTCGTCGAGCGATTCGAGACCCGGAAGCTCGTCGACCGGGCCAAGGGACTCCTGAACGAGAAGATGGGGCTCACCGAGCCCGAGGCTTTCCGGTGGATCCAGAAGGCCTCGATGGACCGGCGCCTCACCATGCACGACGTCGCCCAGGCGATCATCGAGCAGCTCTCCGTCAAGAAGTAGACACATTCAGACGAAGCGGGGCCGGGGGAAACCCCGGCCCCGCTGTCGTTAAGCCTGCCGCGGCTATGTGGGTATCGGCAGGTCCTTGATCAGGTCCTTGATCAGGTTCGTGATCCGGATGGTCGAACAGCGTCGGCCCCGATCGTCGGTGACGACGATCTCGTGCGTGGTCAGCGTGCGGCCCAGGTGGATTGCCGTGCAGACACCGGTCACATAACCGGATGTCGCGGAGCCGGTGTGCGTGGCGTTGATCTCGATGCCCACGGCCAGGCGTCCGGGACCGGCGTGCAGGTTCGCGGCCATCGAGCCGAGCGACTCGCCGAGCACAACGTATGCGCCGCCGTGCATGAGCATGGCCGGCTGCGTGTTGCCCTCCACGGGCATCCGGGCCACGGCACGTTCCACGGTGAACTCAAGGAACTCGATGCCCATCTTCTCGGCGAGGGCGCCGGCGCCGCGCTGCTGCACCCACGCCAGCGAATCCTGGGTCTGATTGATCATGGTCACCTTTGATTGCTGGCCCGGCCCGGTCGGATGACACTTGTAGGCTGGGAGAGTGTCGGACTCCGAAAAGCCTACCCTTATGATCATTGACGGCCATTCCCTGGCGTTCCGAGCGTTCCACGCGTTGCCGCTGGACAGTTTCCAAACCCATGACGGGCAACACACAAACGCCATTCACGGGTTCCTGTCGATGCTGCTCAGCCTGCTGCGCAACGAGAAGCCGACCCACATCATGGTCGCCTTCGACATCTCGCGGGCGTCGTTCCGCACGCGGGTGTACCCCGAGTACAAGGGAACCCGCGCGGGGACGCCGTCCGAATTCATCGGCCAGGTGCCGCTGCTCGAGCAGGCCCTCGCCGCGATGAACATCAAAACCCTCACCAAAGAGGACTACGAGGCCGACGATATCCTCGCGACCATGTCGGTGCGCGGCACAACCGAGGGCTATCAGGTGCTCCTCGTCTCCGGCGACCGCGACACCATCCAGCTCGTTAACGAGAACGTCACGCTGCTCTACCCGGCGAGCCAGGGCGTGTCGGCGCTCACCCGGTACGACCCGGCGCGGGTCCGCGAGAAGTACGGCATCGATCCCGGCCAGTACCCGGATGTCGCCGCGCTCGTCGGAGAGACCAGCGACAACCTGATCGGCATCTCCAAGGTCGGCGAGAAAACGGCCGTGAAGTGGCTCGGCCTGTACGGCAGCCTCGACGGCATCCTCGACCATGCCGAGGAGATCAAGGGCGTCGTTGGCAACAACCTGCGTGAGCAGAAGCAGAACGCGATCCGCAATCGCCAGCTCAACCACCTGGTCACCGACCTCGAGTTGCCGGTCGAGCTTCCCGACCTCGTGCGCGCGCCGATCAACGAGAACGCGGTACGGGACGTCTTTGGGCGGCTCGAGTTCAAGAACCTGCTCGACCGAGTGATCAAACTCGAAGGCGGGCCGGCCGCGACAGGCGGCGAGGCGATCGTGACGGCTCCGGCCGAGCTGAGCCCGGACGCGCCGGCGGCACCTCAGGCCCACGACCTGCTCGATGAGGAGCTCGCCGCCTGGATCTCCCGCGCCACCGCGGACTGCCCCGACGGGCTCGGGCTGACCGTCGAGGTGGTCGACGGTAAGGCGATCGGCTTCGGCCTGGCCAGCAAGACGGATGCGCTGAACCTGCCGTGGCAGCCGGACCGCACCGACTACGCCCCGCTCGAGGAGTGGCTGGCCGGCGCCGCGCCCAAGATCATGCACGACGCCAAACATCAGCTCAAGGCCCTGCGCCGCAGCGGCCTCGCCTTCAACGGCCTGGCAGTCGACACGCTCGTCGGCGGATGGCTGCTGCGCCCCGGCACGCCAGACAAGACCCTCTCCGACCTGGTCTCCCGGTACCTCGACGAGGTGCTGCCCGTGCACGACCCCAACCAGCTCGTGCCCGACGAAACCGCCGGCGGGGGAGTGCCCCAGCAGGCCTGGTACACGCTCCGCCTGGCCGCGGCCGTGCTCGCCCTGCTCGACGCCGGCTCCCGCCGGGTACTCGACGAGATCGAGATGCCCACCCTGCTGGTGTTGGTCGACATGGAACTCGCCGGGGTCTCCGTGTCGCACGACCAGTTGTCCGGGCTCTCCAGCGAGCTCGGCGACACCGCCGCTGAGCTCGCCGCGGCCGCGTACGCCGAGATAGGCCGTGAGGTGAACCTCGGTTCGCCCAAGCAACTCCAGGAGGTCTTGTTCGACCAGCTGCAGATGCCGCGCACCAGGGCGAACAAGACCGGCTTCACGACTGATGCCGGCGCCCTCGCCGACCTCCAGGCCAGCAACCCGCATCCGTTCCTCGACCTGCTGCTCAAGCACCGCGACGCCACCAAGCTGCGCCAGATCGTGGAAACGCTGGACAAGGCGATCGACGAGACCGGCCGCATCCACACGAACTACCTCCAGATCGGCACGGCGACCGGGCGGATCTCCTCGAACGACCCCAACCTTCAGAACATCCCCATCCGCACCGCGGAGGGCCGCCGCATCCGCGCCGCCGTGAGGGCGGGCGAGGGCGCCGAGTGCCTTCTCACAGCCGACTACTCGCAGATCGAAATGCGCATCATGGCGCACCTGTCGGGGGACCCCGGGCTGATCGAGGCGTTCAACGCCGGCGAGGACCTGCACCGGTTCGTCGGTTCGCGGATTTTCGGCGTGGCCCCCGACGAGGTCAGCAACCAGATGCGCACCAAGGTGAAGGCCATGTCCTACGGCCTCGCCTACGGCCTGAGCGCGTTCGGCCTGTCCAAGCAGCTTCGGATCGAAACCAGCGAGGCCAAGCAGCTGATGACCGACTATTTCGCCCGGTTCGGAGCCGTGCGCGAGTACCTTCGCCGCGTGGTCGAACAGGCCAAGGAAGACGGCTACACCGAGACGATCTTCGGCCGACGCCGGCCGTTCCCCGACCTGCACAGCTCGAACCGTGTGGTGCGCGAGAACGCCGAGCGCGCGGCCCTGAACGCGCCGATCCAGGGGTCAGCGGCCGACATCCTCAAGATCGCCATGATCGGCATTGCCGACGACCTCGGCAAGGCCGCCATGGAGTCGCGGATGCTGCTCCAGGTTCACGACGAATTGGTCTTCGACGTGGCGCCCGGCGAATACGACACGCTGTGCGAGGTCGTCACCCGACGGATGTCGACCGCCGCTGACCTGCTCGTGCCGCTCGACGTGCAGGTCGGCCGCGGCCAGGACTGGGACGACGCCGCCCACTAGCCGCACTGCCGCGCACGCCAGTGTCCCCGCCCGTCGGGCGCCCCTCCCGGCTGCGGAGATCGCCCGTCGCGGTTCGCCGAGCTTGGCACTTCCGGTCGACATTGACTGGTGCGCCGGGCAAACTCGACCGGAACGGTAAAACTCGGCGCGCCTCCGGTGAGGTAGGTGGGACGTCATTCGCCCGGCGCGTCCCCGGCTCGGGCTCCCGCCGGGCGGGGCCCGGGTGACCTAGGCTCGTGGCCATGACACACGACATCCGGCGCGCGCCCACGGCAATCGACAGGATCGCCGAGGACTGGGTCGACACCCTCGTCTCGCTCGACCCCACGGTGGGAACGTACATCGGGCGCACGGAAGGCAACGGTCGCTTTGGTGACTACTCACCCGCCGGCCACGAACGCAACCTCGAAGAGGTGAAGAAGGTCATTGCGAGCCTCGATGCCGCGACGGCCGTCGACGACGTCGATGAGGTCACCCAGACCGACCTCCGCAGCGACCTCGCCCTCGAGGTCGAGAGCGCGGAGGCTCAGCTGCACCTGCGCGACCTCAACGTGATCGCCTCGCCGGCCCAGTCCATTCGGGACACCTTCGACCTCATGCCCACCGACACCGTCGACGACTGGGACAACATCTCCTCGCGCCTCGACAACCTGCCAGCCGCGATTGACGGCTACATCGAGACGCTGCGCCTGGGCATCGAGCGGCGCGTGACCCCGGCCAGGCGCCAGGTGCAGGAGGTCCTGCTGCAGGCCCAACGCCACGCGGCCAACGACGGCTTCTTCGCGCACTTCGCCGCCGACGCGGCCCTCACCGAGGGCACCCTGCCCGCGTCCCTCGCCAAGGACCTCGACGTTGGAGCGAAGCGCTCGGCGGCCGCCTACGGCAAGCTCGCCGCGTTCCTCTCCGACGAGCTCCACCCGGTGGCCACCGAGAAGGACGCGATCGGCCGGGAGCTCTATGCGCTCGCCTCTCGTCGGTTCCTCGGCGCGACGATCGACCTCGACGAAACCTACGAGTGGGGCCGCGAAGAGCTCGCCCGGATGGTGGCCGAGCAGGAAAGCATCGCCGAAGAGATCAAGCCCGGCGCGAGCGTCCTCGAGGCCATTGCCTTCCTGGACACCGACCCCAGCCGCAAACTGCACGGCACGGACGCCCTGCAGAAGTGGATGCAGGAGACCAGTGACCGCGCCGTCGCCGAACTCTCGGACACCCAGTTCGACATCCCGGACGAGATCAAGACGCTCGAGTGCATGATCGCCCCCACCCAGGAGGGCGGCATCTACTACTCGGGCCCCACCGACGACTTCTCCCGGCCCGGACGCATGTGGTGGTCCGTTCCGGTCGGCGTCACCGAATTCGACACCTGGCGCGAACTCACGACCGTTTACCACGAAGGCATTCCCGGCCACCATCTGCAGATCGGCCAGGCCGTCTATAACAGGGCCAAGCTCAACACCTGGCGGCGCCAGCTCGCCGGCACCTCCGGACACGCCGAGGGCTGGGCGCTCTACGCCGAACGCCTGATGGAGCAGCTCGGCTATCTCGACGACCCGGCCGACCGTCTCGGCATGCTCGATGGGCAACGGATGCGTGCCGCCCGCGTGGTCCTCGACATCGGTGTGCACCTGGAGAAGCAGCTGCCCGACGGCACAGGGCCATGGACGGCCGATTACGCCTTCGACTTCCTCGGCAAGAACGTCAATATGAACGCGAGCTTCGTCAAGTTCGAGGTGAACCGTTACCTGGGCTGGCCCGGCCAGGCTCCCTCCTACAAGGTGGGTCAGCGCATCTGGGAACAGCTGAGGGATGCCGCCGAGCAGCGCGAGGGCGACGCCTTCTCAATCAAGGAATTCCACCGCAAGGCGCTCGACCTCGGCGGCGTCGGCCTCGACACCCTCCGGTCCGCGCTCCTCAGGTAGCGACATCCGCGAGGTTGCCGGGCGCCTCCGCAAACAGCTAAGCTTGACCGTCACGTTTGTGACGTCCCCATCCGCTGCCATTCGCGGAGTACAAGAACGTGTTCTTTCTGCGAGTGGCCCAAACTATGTCCATCCTGGAGCAACTACTACATGACAATCGCAACGACCGAACGGGCACCCAAGCAGGTCGCCATCAACGACATTGGATCTGCTGAAGACTTTCTTGCCGCGGTCGAAAAGACTCTGAAATTCTTCAACGACGGCGACCTCATCGAAGGCACCGTAGTGAAGATCGACCGCGACGAGGTTCTCCTCGACGTGGGCTACAAGACCGAGGGCGTCATTCCCT
>JBDTAA010000098.1:0-6544 GCA_039924805.1 Cryobacterium sp. | reverse complement strand
GTGGTTGGAGTGGTCGCCTTCGGCGCCGTCGGGTTTGGCAGCGGTCTGCAGGCGGCCGTCCTGTGGCCGCTGGCCGCTTTGCTGGCCGGACTGTTCATCGCCGTGGGTGCGATCCTGTTCCCGGCGTTGCGTGACTTCCGCACGCTGACCGTGAGCGACGCGCGCGCTCAGGTTCTCGCCGTTCGTCGGCCGTGGTGGGTGCGCACGTACCTTGACGTGGCCCTTCTCATCGTCGCGGCCGCCGTCGTTTTCATAACGACCCGCGAAGGGTATTCCCTGGTGTTGGCGCCGGAGGGTGTTGCCTCTATCCAGGTCAACTATTGGGCTTTTTTTGGGCCGGGGCTTTTCTGGATCGGCGCTGGCCTGCTTACCTGGCGCGTCACCACGCTGGTTCTCGGGCGAGGCAGGCCCGCCGTCGCCCGGCTCCTGCGCCCGATCAGCGGAAACCTGTCCGGTGTCGCCGCCGCATCCATGTCCAGGCAGCGTCGTGTTCTGGCTCGCTCCACCGTCGTGCTCGCGCTGGCACTGGCATTTGCCGGCTCCACCTCGATTTTCAATGCCACCTACCAGCAACAGGCGGAGGTGGACGCCCAGCTGACGAACGGGGCCGATGTGACGGTCACCGAACCGCCAGGCTCATCCGTCGCGCCTGACGCGGCGAGCGGGATTTCCCACACCGCGGGGGTTCTCGCGGTCGAGCCACTCCAGCACCGCTTCGCCTACGTCGGGAACGACCTGCAGGACCTCTTCGGGGTGAACGCCGACACCATTACGCGAGCCACCTCGCTCCAGGATGCTTACTTTCAGGGCGGGACGTCAACGGGGCTGATGGGCAGGCTCGCCGCACAGCCCGACGCCATCCTGGTCAGCGATGAGACGGTCAAGGACTTCCAGTTGAGCCCGGGCGACCTGATCAATCTGCGCCTGAGAAGCGGCCAGACCCACCAACTCATCACCGTGCCGTTTCACTATGTGGGCATCGCGAAGGAGTTCCCGACCGCGCCCAAGGACAGCTTCTTCATCGCCAACGCCGCCTACGTGGCGCAGAGCACCGGCGACAACGCGGTCGGAGCCTTTCTCGTCAAAACCGGTGGATCACAGACGGAGGAGGTTGCGACCGCCTTGCGCGACAGCCTCGGAACCACAGCGACCGTAACAGCCATCGGAGCGGCACGGTCATCAGTGGGGTCCAGCCTGACCTCCGTCGACCTCGCCGGACTCACCAACGTCGAGCTCATTTTCGCCCTGATCCTGGCGGCGGCGGCAGGTGGACTGGTCTTCGCGCTTGGCCTCGCCGAGCGGCGGCGGTCCCTCGCAATCGCAACGGCACTAGGCGCCAGCCGGAGGCAATTGCGCTCCCTCGTGCTGTCCGAAGCCATAGCCATGGCGGTGGGTGGAGTGGTAGCCGGAATCGTCGTGGGGT
Source organism: Cryobacterium sp. (assembly GCA_039924805.1). Taxonomy (GTDB): domain Bacteria; phylum Actinomycetota; class Actinomycetes; order Actinomycetales; family Microbacteriaceae; genus Cryobacterium. Next base: position 5,121 of record JBDTAA010000098.1, on the reverse strand, counting down.
GGCTGCTCTCGCAGATGCTCGTCTCGGTGCTCACGGGCGTCTTCGATCCGCCGCCAACCGCCCTCGCCATCCCCTGGGGCTACCTCGCCGTGACCGCTGTCATCGCCCTCGGCGCCATCGGCACCGCCGCAATGATGTCGATCCGGCGAACGAGCAAGCCCACGATCGAATACCTGCGCGAGCTATGACCGAGAGGTCAGGCCGAGTTGCCCCTCACTACGGATGCGGCGGGCCGTCCGTTCGTCGCCGGTCGTCTGACTGGTCGATTCCCAGGGGCCCCGGCCGGGCCCTCCCGCTGCGGAGCAGGGCAGTTCCGACCAGGAGGAGCAGGGCCGTGGCCGCGATCCCGGAGATGCCCCAGAAGCTGGGCGAAGCGGGCGTTGCATCGGTCGACAGCGCGACCGGGAGCTCGACGGCCGTGGGGTCGTCGTGGCCCGTTGAGGCACCGGCATCGCCGCCGTGCTCGGCATCGGATTCTTCTTCCGGCACAGCCAATTCCGGTTCCGTACTCATGTCGACGCCGACGCCGGTCGTCGATCTCGCCGAAACGGTGACCGTGCTGGGCGCGGCGTTGGCGCCGCGTGCGACGCCAACCCGAACGGCCGCAATCGTTTCGTCGCTGAGCAAGGGGCCGGTATAGGTGATGACGAGGTCTCCGTCGGCCGGGGTGGTGTCGTAGGTCCCGAGCGAGTCGGTGAGGATCCCCTCCCTGGCGATGGCTTTGACCACCGAGGCCGGGTCGCTCGATCGGACGGTGAAGCGGAGGTCGTGAACCAACACGGATTCGACGTGGATGTGGTCGACTCCGGGAATGGAACCGCCGGGGTGGGAGGCCGGATCGATGAGCCGATCGGCATCCTGAATGGATGCCGAGACGGGGAGCAGCAGGGTCAGCGCCGGGACCAGGTGTGCCAGGAGCACAGGACCCAGAACGTCGGGGGAGATGTCGGCCAGGGTGAGGCCGCGGCGAGTGGCGGCCACCTCGAGCGCGTTGCGGAGCCGGACGACATCGGCGTCCGCCGTCGGATGCACGGCTAACACGACACGGCGCCGGACCATCAACCCGTCGTAGCTCACCTGGGGGCGGCCATTGCCCAGGTCCGAGTCGCCTTCCCCGCCCTCACCGGAACCCAAGCGAGCGGTCGGGGCGGTGCCCGGATTCGAGGAGACGGCCTGGGCGGGTCCGCGCGGGGGCAGGATATTTGCTCCAGCGGGAACGGCGGCCGCGCCGCTGAGCGCCAACGCCAGCAGCGCCGCCGCAACCGCCCCGGCACGACGGCTCATCTCAGGTCCCGACAGGCCAGGACGGGCGGTATGCCGGAGGGAAGGAGCCCATCGGCATCGTGTCGATGACGGGCCGGTCCGAGGTGACGGGGTCATTGATGCGCCAGTCGCCCACGGCGAATTGCACCATCATGTCGTGGTCCTCATGCACGAGGTTATGGCAGTGCACCATGTACCGGCCTCCCTCCACTGTTCCGGTGTTGAACTGCATCAACGCCGTGATGGACTCGTTCTCGCCCGCATAGTAGACATCCTTCGGGCCGGTTTCCCAGGCGAAGGGTTTGCCGCCGTTCGTGTTTCGGGCGACGATCTTGCCGTCGGCGAGATGGATGTGGACGGGGTGGAACCAGCCACCGGAAGCATTCGTGATGGTCCACTGTTCGATGTCGTAGGGCTGGGGGTTGCCGAAGACCTTGGAGAACCCGGATTTCTCGACATCCGCCCAGGTCACCCCATTGATCGTCCACTGACCGTTGTCCCGGAAGAGCCTCATCTCCCGTTTCACCTTCGCCATGGCGGGCGTCAGGCTCATCGTGTCGATGCCGCCCCGTGACGGATTCGGTGAGCCGCCGTCCTCGAGCGTTGCCGGGATGGAGGTGTAGGTTGACGCCGGCCCGGAGTCCGCGACGACCTCGAACCGCATGATCTTGTTCGTGTTGACGAAGTTCACGTTGTTCTTATTGCTCAGGTTGCGCATCTCAATCATCTGCCCGACCCGGTACTTGCGGAAGTCGATCAGGATCTCGTACCGCTCCGCGGTGCCGTGGCGCCAGGATTTCACCGCCTGCACCCTCGGCACCATGCCGGCGTCGGTGCCGACCACGTAGACCGGCTCGCCGGTTGACAGGGTGGGTCGGTAGGAACGCGAAATCGATGCGACGAGTACTCGGAAGCGGTAGATGCGCGGTTTGACCTGCATGGTCGGCCACGGCACGCCGTTGACCAGGATAATGTCGCCCCACAGCCCTTTATGGTCATTGTCGTTGTAGCCGAGCGAGCCGTCGGCGTTGAACATGGCATCAGAGATCATCAGCGGCACGTCGTACTCGCCCTGCGGGAGCTGGGCTCGTTCGTACCTGTCGGACAGCGGGTAGATCCCAGCGAAGCCCGAGTACACGTTCTGAGCAGTGACGTGGTGGTTGTGGTCGTGGTACCAGAGCGTGCGCGCGGTTTGCCAGTTGGGGTAGTGGTAGTTCTTGACTTCGCCGGGTGCGGTGAAGTCGTTGGCGTACCCGTCGTATTGGGGCAGCGATGCCGAGCCGTGGAGGTGGGTGACGGTTCTGAAGGCCAGAGGGTGAATGAACCCGGTTGCCGGCAGGGCATTGCCGATGCGAATCTCCATCCGGGTGCCCTGCTCCGAGCGGATGGTGGGGCCGGGGAAGATGCCGTTGTAGCCGGCGACCGTGGTGGACAACCCGGGCAAGAACTGGGCCTGGCCGAGTTTCTGGGTGAGGGCGTACCTCGCGAATGGACGCGCCGGGTCGCCGTCATCGAAGCCGGTGGCGAAGGGAATCAGCTCGGGCGGGCGTCGAAACGGCGCCGAGTAGGGAATGGGGGTGTTCTCCGGTGCAAGCGGAGGTACGAGGACGGGAGTGGGGGTCGGAGGGTCGTCGCCTCCGCCCTTGGTCCCGACGAGGCCGAGGGAGCCGAGAGCTCCGAGCGAGCCCACTGCGCCCAGCTTCAGAACATCCCTGCGTGTGGTCATGGTCTTCTCCGAGTTTTCTTTCTGGTCTGAGCCGGTGAAACGAGGGGGAACCGGCCGGCGACCCCGGGGAGAGTCGCCGGCCGGTTCGAGGCCGCTAGAGGACGGCCCCTGGGGTGGACACCCAGGTGCGGGTGGTCACCGGGCTGGTTGTGATGCCGGTGATGTGCTCACCGAACATCGCGGTCATTGAGCAATCACCGTTGCCGACCTGGCCGAGCGGGCTCCGGTGCCGACCGCGTTGACCGCGGCGACGTCGAAGCTGTACGCGGTCCCGTTGGTCAGCCCGGTCACGACGACCGATGAGACGTTGCCGATCACGGTCTGGGTTCGAGCCACGACGGCCCCGCCCCCCGTCAGTGCCCGGACGACGTAGCCGGTGATCGCCGAGCCTCCGTCCGAGGCCGGAGGGGTCCAGCGCACGGTTGCCGAGGCATTACCGGCCGTTGGGGCCCCGATGGTGGGGGCTCCAGGGACGGTTGCCGTGACAGGCGCGACCGGAGTGGCGGTAGCCGACCGAGCCGAGGCAGGTCCGGTGCCGACCGCGTTGATCGCGGCGACGTCGAACGTGTACCCGGTTCCGTTGATGAGCGTGCCGATCACCGCGCTGGTCACGTTACCGACCGTCGTGGTGCGCAACGGTATTGTGCTCGCTCCCACGAAGGTGCGGATACTGTACCCGGTGACCGGGCTGGCGTTCGCGACCGGAAGCGGCGCGAGCCAGTTCACCGTCACTTGCGCGTCGCCGGCCACGACTGCTCCGATCCTGGCCGCACCCTGTACTACCGGGGTCGGAACGGCCGCCGGGGTGACCGCGTTGGACAGAGCCGAGAAGGCGCTCGTCCCAACGTCGTTGGTGGCCGAGACCTGGAACCGGTAGGTGGTTCCGTTGGTCAGGCCGGTCACAACAAGGCTGGTTGCGCCTGCTGCCGCGGTCTGCAGTGCGCCGACCTGGGTTCCGGCGGCGTCCACCGTGCGCACATTGAAGCTGGTGGCGACGCCGGTTGTCGGGGCGGTCCAGTTCACCGTCGCTGACGCGTCTCCGGCAGCGGCCGCACCGATGACCGGAGCGCTCGGAGCGACGGTGTCGGAGAACACCAGACGCTCGATGTTCCGCAGCGTGTCGGTACCGTCAGCCCCCGCGCCGTTGTGGGACACCGTGGTAACCGATCCGGGCGAGCCAAGAGCTGCGCCGGCGGGCGACGTTGTGACCGTGTAATCCGCCTGTGGGCCGGAGAACAAGGCCGAGTCGATGCCACCGGTACCGATCAGGATCTCCCGAACGGCCACGATGTTGCCTGGATCGATGATGCCGGCGAATACCGCCTGCTGCAGCGTCTGCCCGACGAGGGCGCCTGCCGAGTTACGAAGGTACTGCGTCGTCATTCCGGTGGCGCTGCCGATTTGCGTCGTCGCGTCGGCCGGGTTCGTCCGAATGCTGAGGCGCACGTTGAGGTAGGCGTCGCCGTCGATGATGTCGTCGCCGCCGCGGCCCTCAATCAGGTCGCTGCCGCCGCCGCCGAGGAGGATGTTTCCATCGCCCCAGACGTTGGCGCCACTCAGCAACGGGCAGTCACCTGAGGCCGACTGCGCGATCACCGAGGCCAGGGGAGTGGCCAGCGGAGGAACGAGCGCGTCGAGTCCGTCAATCAGGTTGAGACCGTCCTGGTCGAGAACGTCGCAGCCGATGAATCCGGCACCACCAACGGCGCTCGGGATCAGGTCGTCGCCCCGCAGGGTGTCGTTCAGATCCCAACCGGACAGCGCCTCGACCTCGTTGAACTTGTCGCGGACACCCACCTGGAGGACGTCGAGCGGGCCAATCGGAAGCGCCAGGTCTGCGTCCTGCGGCTGTGGATCACCGAGTCCGATCTCCCAGTCGTAGCCGGACCCTCCGGCGACCTTCTCGATGCCCGGGCCGGCGACTCCGATGTCGTTGCCACCCTCCATGTCGTAGTCGTCGTCACCGCCCTGGCCGATGAGGATGTCGTGGCCCGGTTTCTGCGAGTCGTCGAGGAAGAAGAGGTTGCTGCTGTCCCCGATCATAAGGTCGGGCTGGTCACCGCCCTCTTCCCAGTCGTCGCCGCTGTCGCCGAAGATGGCATCAATGCCCTGGCCGCCGATGATGAAGTCGT